>JAGHSU010000105.1 GCA_018065685.1 Candidatus Methanocorpusculum equi
AAGATTATACTTTTCAGCAAATCCTTCCGGGTCACGGTCCGCAACGCGGAACAACAGCGACACATACTCTTCCCGCACCGCAGCATCAGGAATCTGCGAGATTTCTCCGATGGCTGCCGCAAGAGAGCGTCTTACCGTCTTCTGTTTCTTGGCAGACGCCATCCGCTTCCACCGGGCAGGAGGCATCACACGCGGACGAAACGACGAAGGCGGGACCTCGGATGCGGCACCTCCGGTCATCAGGGATGAAGCATAGCGCCAGAGTCCGTAGTACTGACGGCGCATCGTCCGCCCGAGATACATATCAGCCCGCGAAATTCTCCGGTAGGCACGAAGCATTACCGGGGGCCGCATCTGGGATACCGCCTCCTCAACCCACTGAATCACATAATCAGGTTTTTCCTCGCACTCGAAGGAAAGCTTCTGAAGTTTTGCATCGGACTCTCCTGCGGCAACACCTCCCACCAGATCAAAGATGGTGGCCCGCTCATCCTTTTGTGCGGTAGTCACATCCTCATCTTCTATTGCCCCTTGGCCGAGTGCTGCAGCAGATAACATGTTTACCGCACTGCGCAGGTCTCCTTTTGCACTCGCGGCAATTGACACGGCAGCCTCCGGAGAACAGGCGATATGCTCGAGCGCACAGATTTCCCGAACCCGCTTTTCAAGAGTTGACGACGATATCGCACGGAAGGTCACCGGGTCGCAGAGCCTTCGTATTGAGTCTGATATCCCGTACGGATCGTTTGCGATTAAAATGACCGGCTGCTTTGCTTCCTTTAGGAGGTCTGCGATTGCACGCGCTCCTCCGCGGTCTGCATTCCCCTCCAGATTATCCGCTTCATCGATTATTATGAGCTTTCGAAGACTTCCAAAAAGACTCGCAGTTGCAGCAGAGTTTCCTGCGACACGCTCAATCACCGCCTTTGTCCGCGCGTCAGAGGCATTCAGCTCCAGCACCTCCCAGTTCATATCACGTGCGAGAGCAAGTGCTGCCGAGGTCTTTCCGATTCCCGGTTTTCCGGTCAGAAGAAGGGGAGCCGAGTCCGGAGTCCAGTTTTCCGCCCAGGAGGCCATCTGCCGCACGGCAGCACTGTTTCCGAGAATATCTGCCAGATGCTGCGGGCGGTACTTTTCAGCCCAGTCCATATGTACATATCTATTGGTTTTCAGGGGTAATAAATGCCGTGAAACGCCGGTGCAGCCCCCGCGTCCAAACCACAACCATTTATCTCATTTGAAAGGCAACAAATACTATCAAATATGCGGAAGGCATCCGCAGGTCGCACATCAATGCAGTCAGATACATATACAACGGCATCCGTCGCTGAAGCGGTCAGAAAATATGACGGTGTCAGAAGGAAAAAAGCCATCGGTTCACTGGTAAAAACTCTCCATATCGAAAATCCGGATGTTGTCGCCGATTACGGAGAGGATGCCGCGGTCATCCGCCAGGGAAACACCGCACTTCTTCTCGCAGCAGACGGCATCTGGAGCCAGCTGATGGAAAAAGACCAGCACTGGGCAGGATACTGCGCGATTCTCGTAAATGTCCATGATATAGCGGCAATGGGGGGAAGACCGCTCGCGCTTGTTGATGTGCTCTCTGCCGGCGGAGATACCATAATAGAACAGGTCTCGGCAGGAATGCATGAGGCGGCAGCCGCATTCAATGTGCCTGTGGTCGGAGGACATCTGCACCCGGATGCTCCGTACAATGTCATTGATGTGTCGGTTTTAGGAACGGCTGAGCTTGATAATGTCATCTACAGCAGCAGGGCAAAGGAAGGAAATGCAATCATTATGGCTGTGGACTTAAACGGAAGAGTTCACCCCTCGGTTCCCTTAAACTGGGATTCGGTCACCATGAAGGATGCCCCCGTCCTGCAAAAACAGCTTGCCGTGATGAAAGAACTCGGGGAACGCCGTCTGCTGACCGCGGGAAAGGACATCTCAAACCCGGGTGTCCTTGGAACACTTGGCATGCTTCTTGAGGCATCATCAATGGGAGGTGTGGTAGACCTCACCTCTCTCCCGCATCCGGACTTTGATGCACACAGCATAACCTTCGAACAGTGGGTCAGAATGTATCCGGGGATGGGCTTTATCCTGACTGCAGAGCAGGAGAATGTTGATGATGTCTGCAGGGCATTCCGTATGGCCGGAATGGCATCCCAGGTCATCGGGACGGTCACAGGTGACCGCCGCCTTGTAATCACCAAAGGTGAGGACTCAACGGTTCTCTTCGACTTCAGTGCAGGCGGAATCACCAATATCTGAGGATTCCCTCCGGGGTGTCCTGAAAGACTGCCGCGGAAAACATCACAAATAAGCAGCATACATAAAACAGCACAAACGACTATTGGAACTGATTAAAATGAGAATCGGAATCGGCTGCAGAGGAGATGCGGAAAAGGTCATAGCAAGTGCCGCTCGTTTTTCCGAAAAAAGCGGCGGCACGGTAGTCTGCTACGCAGACAAATCAACCTGCAGCGTAGCAAAAGCATCCGGGTGTGAGTTCATCCTCTCGGAGCATCCAGCAGAAGAGATGATTGATGATTTATTCTGCGGGAAAATCGATGCCGCAGTCCGGGGAAGCCTTCCTGCAGGAAGTACACTTGCTTACCTGAAAAAGAGATACAGTGTCCCATACCTTCGCCGCATTGCACTCCTCGAATCCCCTGCCGGACAAAAATTCTTCTTTGCGCCGGTGGGTGTTGACGAGGGCTGGACGGTCGAAGATAAAGAGGCATTCGTATACGAAGGAAGACGCTACGCAAAAGCCTGCGGTCTTCCGGAAAAAACCGTGGTCCTCGCGGGCGGAAGAGAAGGAGATGTCGGACGCCACCCCGTAGTTGATAAAAGCATTGAGGATGCCCTTGAGGTCTGCAGAAGAACGGGAGCGGTCTTTGGCGAAATCCTGATTGAGGATGCGGTATCGGATGCAGGAGTTGTCATTGCCCCGGACGGCATCTCGGGAAATCTTGTCTTCAGGACCCTGGCGCTTCTTGGAAACGGGGCGGGGCACGGGGCGCCTGTTGTAAACATCCCGGATGTCTATGTGGACAGCTCCCGCGCTTCCGAAGCGTATGATGCAGTTCTTTCATTCACCGCGCGGCTTGTTGCACTGAAATAATGATTATTCGGGAGATATTAGCAGATATCCCGCGAAATATAGACTAAATCGTTATTTCACTTGGAAAATGAGGCAGAATGCCGGTTTTCCGAATCATCCCGAAGCGTTTTGCAATCCGGCCGTTTTTTCTCTGATTTTCAGATAGATATAAATATTCTGCCGTCTAAAATTTAAGTTGGTAACTTACTATGGCAGACTTACCAAAAGCAGCAATCGTCAGAATTGCAAAGAAAGCAGGTGCAGACCGCGTTGGTGAGGATGCAGCCGATGCTATCGTAGCAAAGGCAGAAGCCTACATTGCAAAGATTGCAAAAGATGCATTCGAACTTGCAAAACACGCCGGCCGCAAAACAATTAAAGCGGAAGACGTCGATCTCGCTGTAAAAGAGTAAACCCTTCCATTGTTGTACCGTTTGGATTAATGAGAAACCTGCCGGGGCCCCCTCCGGCAGTTGTTTCACAGAAACTGTTTTGATATATTTTGTCCTCTTATCTCTTAAATTGAGTCCGTATTCCGGACGTTTTGCATGCCTGCAGCTCAACGTCTCCAAACAGGTAGTATTAATGGAAGAACAGCAAATATATACACATGAATGTAAATACCGGCGCAGATGAAGTTGCTGCAGCTGAGTCTCCGGTCAGCGGTGCCGACTATCTTCGTCAGGAAAATACCATGCTTCAGAAGGTAATGGAAGCACAGCAGCAGGAGTTAAACTCGCTGAGAAGTGAAATGACCCGCATGCGGATGGATAACCTCCAGCTGAAAAAGGAGAACGCGGCGTTAAAGCGCATGCCGCTTTTTGTGGCATCCGTACTGGAAAAGCTTCCGGAAAACGAAGTGTACCTGCGGCAGATGGGAAACAATCAGGAGTATGTAACCCAGACCTCGACGGAAATCTATGCACAGATTACTTCCGGCTGCAAAGTTGCGGTAAACAATACCCTATCCATTGTTAAAATATTAGGTGACACGGTAGACGCCCGCGTAAAGGTCATGGAACTCGAAGAAAAACCGAAGGTAACCTTCGAGGATGTCGGCGGACTGGCAGATGAAATCATCGAGGTGCGGGAAGCGGTCGAATACCCGTTAACACGCCCCGAGGCCTTCGAACGGTTCGGTGTTATCCCGCCGAAAGGTGTTCTCCTCTACGGGCCTCCCGGAACCGGAAAAACATTAATTGCAAAAGCCGTGGCAAACAATGCGGGAGTCCCCTTCCTGCGGCTTGCAGGAAGCGAACTGGTCCACAAATATATCGGAGAAGGAGCGCAGCTTGTCCGCGACCTCTTTACCCTTGCCCGTGACCTTGCTGAGCGCAGCAGCGGTGTTGTGGTGTTCATCGATGAAATCGATGCTGTAGGAAGCATGCGGACAAATGACGGAACATCCGGCTCGGCAGAGGTGCAGCGTACCTTAATGCAGCTTCTCGCGGAAATGGACGGATTTAACACCCGCGGGAATATCAGAATAATGGCTGCAACAAACCGTCCCGATATGCTTGATGCTGCTCTCCTTCGCCCCGGGCGGTTTGACCGTCTGGTCAAAGTGCCCCTTCCGGACTCTGCGGCGAGGTCCCAGATATTTGCCATTCACATGAGAAAGATACGCGCTGCAAAAGCGGTTGCCAAAGACGTGAACGTGGATGAACTGGTAGCTCTGACAGAAGGCTTCAACGGCTCACAGATTGAAGCGGTCTGCCGCGAGGCGGGAATGATTGCAATCCGTGAAGAGGAGAAAAAGATTTCTCTAAAGCAGTTCCTCGACGCAATCCGCAAGATTAAAAATGAAGAGGCAAACGGCATTGCCGACATTATGTACACCTAAATGTACACATAAATCATAAGAGTCATCTGATCCATGGAAATTATATTTATCGCAAAACCGGGAGTACGTTTATCCGATACACTGCAGGCCTCCGAGACAAGCCGCCATATTCTGCGCTTTTACCGTCCGAAGGATGCAGGGTGGGGAGTAAGGATTCCGGTCTCTACCGTCTCAAACGCGCTTGCCCTGATTAGTGAGTTGCGCTGGTATATTATGCGCTACACATCAGAGGTGTTAATTGAAGATACGGAGTACTTGGTATATCTGACGCGGCTTCTCGCATCAGCCGCATATGAAGACAGGTCAGTCTCTCTCTCGGATGAATGGAAAAATATGTATCGTGCAGCAGTCACCGAAGACGGCTCTCTGATACGCTGTCCTGCAGGAGTGGACACACCTGCCGGAACGCTCGTCTCTTTTCTTGTCTGGTGTCTGGAAGTTGAAGAGCCGTAAATAGGCCGGGGTGTGCGGCAGGGGAAAAGGTCCCGCACACAACCGTATTTTCAATATTTATCTATCTTTTTTATCTATCTTATTTTTCTGAGCTTTTTTGCTTCCTTCATCAGAAGCTTATACTCTTTTGAAATATCGTTGAGTTCATTACATCCGTCAAAATAGATGTCCTTAATCGTTGTATTCCCGCCGAACTTTTCAATCAGCTCATCCTGCCCGGTCGGGCTGCGCAGAGCAGACGATACAATATCACTGAACTGACGGATTGATTTTTTCTGCAGCAGATACATGGTTTTGAAATAGGACTCGAGGTAGGTGACATCCTCCGGGCCGGAGATGCTTTTTGGAAGTTCCGGAGGAAGAGTCCGGTCTATGCTGTCCAGTCCGTATTTTGCATCCACTTCGCATTTCCAGTCGAATGTAATCTGTGCTCTTTCAAGCAGGGATTTTGCTGTATCAGGGTTTTGCAGAGTCATTACTGACATATTGGACGTATTAGTATGTATTCTTTTCAGATGTAAACGGCAGGTGTAGTATCCCGAAATTAGTTCAGTATTTATCTGATTCTGAATCGCATCCATCACACGCAGCCCAGAACCAGCTGTTCACGTAGTTCAGGATTCTTTCC
>JAGHSU010000070.1 GCA_018065685.1 Candidatus Methanocorpusculum equi
TGGGTGGTTAGGGCGTATCTGTCCGGACGGTCAAAGACTGCAAGGGCCTTTCCGTCGCGGAAGAAGATGCCATACTCGTCTTCTCTGACGAGTACATTGTCGTTTAACATGATGTTACGCGGGAGACGCCAGATGACATTTTCACCTTTGTAGTCTTCTACCCAGTAGAATCCCGCACGTGCATCGGCTCCTTCAATGTCTTTTCCGGCACCGATGTTTGCACTGGTTTTTGAAAATAATCCTATGATTTTTTACTCCTTGTTACTCCACGAGAATTCCTGCTGCTGTTATGATACGCTTGTCAAGCATCCCGGAGAACTCCTGCAGGTCTGCCCGTAGGACTGTCATCAGCTTCACGGTTTCTGCAAAGTTCTGCGCCGCGGCTTTCTCTGCCGCCTCGTGTGCCGCAGTTCCAAGAGTGTTTACCGCTGTCAGAAGGGAGAGGTCGAGTTCATAGAGTGCATTTAACTCCTCCTGTTCGATTCTGACGCCTGCAGAGATTCCCGAGTAACCCTGCTCTGCGTGACGGATTTTTCCTTCAACTGCCTTTGCTTTGGTGATGACAGCAGCGATGCCGTTCATTGCGTCAAGTTCGAGGGCACGTGACGCCTCCTCTCTGCAGAGTTCCAGGGGCTGCAGGATGCGGTCCTTTACTGCATCTGCTATCTGTGTTCTCAGAAGAGAGTCAGCGATACGTGCATCCTCTCTTTGCCGGTAGCCGCGGTATCCCGGAATAATCAGCTGAATCTTTTTAATCAGTCCGCGGTCGTCTTCCACTCGTTCACGTAAATCAGTCATGTTAGTATTTCCTCCGGATAACAGCGATGCCTGCAGCAACCCCTATGATGATAAGAGCCGCTGCAGCGAGGAGTCCTCCGATGTATCCAATCCCCGGGGCGAGGAATCTTCCTGCCAGGAGAAGTACGCCGATTATGAAGAGAATCAACGCAAACACCGGAAATCCTTCTTTTTTCATCACCATATCAATGATGAAGGAGACAAGCCCCGTTCCACACAGGAATACACCGGCGCATGCCCAGAAGTTGAAGATATCAGGCATCAGTACTCCGAGAAGGATTGCGATTCCGGCGATGACAGCAACACAGGCCCAGATGAGGGCTGTCCTTTTGTTGTCATGTGTAGTCATTGTCATAGAGTACATTGTACATCTATTATTTATGTGTTTGAAGGATAAAGCATTTTGGTGAGGGGGTGCTGATTTTTGCTGAGAAGTGTTACAACAACCTGCAGGACACATAAGATTAACAGAATAGACACATGAGTTCAACAGAACAGTTGTCCGGATTGTTCCCGGCCGAACCAACATCTTTTTCTGACAGGTGATAGATAAAAGTATGGAATTTATGACTCAGTTCACTTATTTTGGGTGCGGCACCCTGTCTGAGGAGGTAAAATGAGCGGCAAAATCGCAGCAGGTCTCACCTGCCCCGCATGCGGCGGACAGATAAACCTTGAGGAAGGAGAGGGACTTGCCTTCTGTAAGTTCTGCGGCTCGTTTTTCGCACTCGATGCGGAAGAAGGTGTCTCAAAAATCATCTATCGGATGGAAAAGACCGCAGACGAGGCAAAAGCCGCGGTAAAGGCCTGGATGAAGAACGGAAATACCGCAAAGAAGCTGGAAACCCGCGCAGAGTTCACCGAAGTCTCGGCGGCATATCTTCCGTTCTGGCGCCTGATCGCCCGCGGAAAAGCCTGTATCTGCGGATTATCATCAGGCCGTTCAAACACTCCGCAGGAAGCCCTCATCAACCGTGAGTACATCTACTCGGAGCTTGCCTGCGAGGCAGGAGACCTCGGGATACGGACTGTCCGGATTCCGGAAAACGCCCGGGCGGTTGTCGCAGATACCGCGGGCCTCCCCGCATTTCCTGTTACGGTGTCAAAGGATGAATGCCGGAAAAACGGCTGTGAAGCCATTATGGAACAGGCGATAACGGACGGCACAGGAGACGGTGGATGGAAAGAGGCGGATGTCTTCGGGTTTAAGTTTAAGGTCTGTTCCCCCGCTTCCGCAAATCTGCCGGATAGGAGGATGATTACCTTCTCGAAGGCCTTCTGCATCCCGAAAGGTTTCAGTCTGATTTACTATCCGTTCTATATCGTAAGATATGACTATCAGGGAAAAAGCTATACGGCAGCTGTTGACGGAATCGCCGGGAATATTGTTTCCGGAAGAGCCCCGGAAACACCGGACGTCAGAGCTGGTTTGCAGGAATCTGCGGGGCTGCTGCCGGTACAATTACCGGAATCGGAACTGCATTTGTGTCCGCGCCCGTTTTCCCGACAGACAGCATGCCGTTTATAATTGCCGTTTCGGCCGTATTCTACGGGATTGCGGCAATTCTGATAACAATTGCCTGGAAGCAGTTCAGAAACGGCGGAGAGGTTCTGTCCGGGTTTGCAAAGGGCCGCGGAATAGCCCGCGGAAAGCAGATTTCAATGGTTGAAACGGTACCAGGCGGTATGTTTGACTATGGCGGGCGGTGAGGATACTGCCCCCGCAAATGAACAATTGGTTTTTGCGGGAAAATCCCTGTCTTATATGCCGCAGACGAATAATCAACATGTATTTCTAATAACAGAGATATACACTTATACTATCCATGACACAGTTCACATGTCCGCGGTGCGGCGCCCCGCTTGAGGCGGCGGCAGGCACCCACATTGTCATCTGTCCGAACTGTCAGACCCTGACATACATTGACCGGAGGGAGGCGGTCTTCTTCTATAAAATTCCCCTTTCGGTTAGTGAAACGGAAGCAAAGCGTATCTTCAAACGCTGGTCTGCCGGTCCCTCGATGGATAAAAACCTTGAGGCGGAGGCAAAAATCACCCGCTTTGAGGCGAAGTACTTCCCGGTCTTCTCCTTTGTAAGAAAAACCGGCGGAAAAGAAGCGTACTCGGTGTTTCCGGCGAAAAATACCACTCTTCCCGGGATGCACAGTCTGAAAATCCCGCCGGGAAACCTTGACACCTATACAGGAGGCTCCCTCGACGCCCCGATTCTCGAACCGGATGTCTCTCTTGAGTCCTGCATCAGCCAGCTATCAGGAGATGCAGTCTCACAGTCAATCGTCTACTTCCCGATTTATGACGTCACCTACACCTTCAGGGGCGAATCATACTCAGCAGTAATTGATGCCGCATCAGGCGATATCCACCCGGGCAGATATCCGGAGCGCAGTTCCGGTTCATTTGCAGGAGCACTTGCTGCCGCGGTAATTCTCGGATTCGCAGGAGGAATCCTCGGGATTCTTGTCCACCCGGCTCTCTTCCTGTTAAGTGCCGCAGGAATTGCCGCAGGTAAACTGCTCGGGACCGCGGTTCTTCACCGCAAAACGGAGGCGGCAAAATGAGCGGAAAAGTCGTTGTAGGACTCACCTGCCCGCCTGCGGCGGTCAGATAACCCTTGAGGAAGGGGAGGGACTTGCCTGCTGTAAGTTCTGCGGCTCATTTTTTGCACTCGATGCGGAAGAAGGCGTCTCAAAAATCATGTACCGGATGGAAAAGACCGCGGACGATGCCAAAGCCGCGGTAAAGGCCTGGATGAAGAGCGGAAAGACCGCAAAGAATCTGGAAAACCTTGCGGAGTTTACCGAAGTGTCTGCGGCATATCTTCCGTTCTGGAGGTTAATCGCCCGCGGAAAAGCCTGTGTCTGCGGATACACCGAACACAAGGATTCGAAGGGAAACACCACACGCTATCCCCACGAAGCCCTCATCAACCGTGAGTATATCTACTCTGAAATTGCCTGCGATGCGGGAGACCTCGGGGTCCGGTCTATCCAGCTTCCGGAAAATGCCCGTGCGGTTTCAGCAGATACCGCTGACCTTCCCGCATTTCCGGTTACGGTTTCAAAGGATGAGTGCCGGGAAAACGGCTATGCCGCCATCAAAAAACAGGCGATAAAAGACGGCGGAGGGGAGATGCAGTCCGGAGAGATTGGCGGATTTAAGTTTAAGTATTCCACTTCATTTTCGAAGCAGTTGGCGCTGGACAAGGTCACCTTCTCGAGGGCATTCTGCATCCCGAAGGGCTTTAGTCTGATTTACTATCCGTTCTATATTGTAAGATATGATTTCCAGGGAAGAAGCTATACGGCAGCAGTTGACGGTATCACCGGGAAGGTTGTCTCCGGAAGAGCTCCCGGAAATGCCGGACGGCAGAGCTGGTTTGCAGGAATCGGAGTGGCCGCTGCCGGGATGGTTGCGGGAGCTGCCACTGCCTCTTTTTCCTTCTTTACGGGAGAGGATATAAAAGCCGCGATTGCAATCATTATCTTTGGCTATGTGTTCGCAGGCATTCTGACTGCAATCGTCTGGAAGCAGTTCAGGGACGGCGGCGAGGTTCTCACAGGATATGCAAAGGGCCGCGGAATTTCCCACGGCAAGCAGATTTCGATGGTTGAAACGGTGTCTGCTGATATGTTTGACTACTATGGATAAGGAGGATAAAAGATGTTATTAAAACCAGTTAAATGTCCGAAGTGCGGCTCTCCGATTACCGGAAAGCAGCGTGATTTAATGCTTCAGTGTCCTGCATGCGACACGATTTATCTCTTTGACCGGGAGCTCTGCGAGGTCCGTCCGGTTTCGTATACGATTGCGGCCCCCGTAAAGGAAGGAAACGGCACCGAGACGAAGGTGTATATTCCGTTCTGGGTCATCCATGCGAACCTGAATGTGATGTATGAGGATATATCAGGGGGCGCTATCCGCAGGGCAGTTAAGGA
>JAGHSU010000093.1 GCA_018065685.1 Candidatus Methanocorpusculum equi
AGTTCGCTGTTCCGGTACAGTTTTTCTTCGAGGTAGATGACGAACCGGACGTGCTTTTCTTTTCCGGTGAGGCTTTCTAAGATGTATCCTGCGGTTTCTGCTCTGAGGTCTTTCTGCGCTGCGGGGGAGGGGTCAAAGGGGTTGTAGAATTCGTCGGGGTCTGTTACTTTGAGTTCAATTATTGTCTCCCCGTTTTCCCTTTTTAAGAGTGCATCTGTCCTGCATATTTTTCCCACAATTATGTGCGGGGAATTGGTATAGAGAAGAGGTTCGGGGTAATTTTAACCCGTTCGGAGGGTTTATTATGGGAGTGTGTAAACCGGAGTTCCGGATATCTGTTTTCTGTTCTTTATCTGTTCTTTTCTGAAAAAACACGTGTCCACCATTCTATCCTCATTTAGGAGATATTTATTCAAACAAAACCCGATTCCTGAGATTTCCGGTTGGACACGTGAAAAAAGGCACGTGTCCAATTTTAAACTTATATTCTGACTTATTTTTAAAAATAACTTATCTAATCCCTGTTTATTCTATTTGGACATGTAAAATAAAAAAGTGGATGAAATAATAGAACAGAGTATAATAGAGAAGAGAATAGTTTTTGATTTGACGTGTCCAACCTGAGAAAATCCTGTTTTAACCCGTTTAAATCAAAAACAAACCCGATAGCTCGTTATAATTTGGACACGTCACCACATGTCCAAACCCGGAGAAGGATAAAACTAATCCATAAATAAGAGGGAGAAATTCCGAACGGTTAGTGTCCCCCAAAGGGGGCGGAATTTCTGCCGATTTCGCCGAAGGCGAGGTCTGCGAAGTCTGCGCTCTTGTTGCCCATACCCATCGTCAACTACAACAACGACGAGCAAAATCCGCATTGAAACTCACAACACTCCGTATCAACACCCCGCACCAGTTTTAAATCCTCCCCGCCTTCGAGAGCATCCCTGCCGTTATGACCTGCCCTGCAGAGATACACCCGTCGCCGAACGGATACCGCGGATTAACAATACACGGGCATCCTCCCTTTTCCATCTCCGAAAGTATCGTCTCCCGGATGGTGCGGTTGACCGCAACCCCGCCTGAGAGAGCGGATCTCCTGATTCCCGTCTTCTCCGCGGAAAGAACTGCGAGGCGTGCAATTCCTTTTGCAAGCGTCTCCTGCACTGACGCTGCGATATCGCAGACATCAAGGCCGTCCTCCATCATCGAATATGCCTCGGAGAGGATGGAGGAGGTCGAAAGGACAAACGCCCCGTCCGGACCCGTTGTGACTGGAATTTCCATCGGCTGGGAAACACCGCGGAATGCATACGCCTCCAAGGTCATCGCGGGCTCCCCGTCATAGGTGTGCTCGCGGCAGATGCCAAGAAGCGCTGCCGCCGCATCAAGGACACGTCCGGTCGAGGTCGTCACAGGTGAGTTAAACCTGCGGGCGGTCATCTGCTTTAAGACCGAAAGAGAACTGTCGGTCCATCCCCTGCTCTGGAGAAGAGAGAGGATTTCATCTTTCGGGAGAATCCCGTAGAGCATCCGCTCGGGGAACTGGGTTGCAAGGTCTCCTCCGGGCATTACGACCTGCTCCAGGTGTCCGCTTCGTACATATCCGTTTACCGGGTCGCCTGTAAGAATCTCCCCTCCCCAGATTGTTGCATCATCTCCGTATCCCACACCGTCAACCGCGATTCCTACAACCTCCTCCTGCGTAACGGAGGCGATGTGTGCCTTGTGATGCTGAACCGGACACAGGACGGCACCTGTCTCCTCTGCAATCTCCTGAGCGGTGCGGGTGCTTAAAAACTGGGGATGCAGGTCGTGTGCAATAATCTCCGGCTTTGCCCCCGTAAGGGATGTGAGCTTTCCGATGGTCTCTTTCAGATAGGCGACCGTTGCCGGGTTTCTGATGTTTCCGATATGCGGCGATGTGATGAGGAAGTTTCCTTTATAGATGCTCGCGTTTGCGTTAAGCTCCGGCCCCACACCTAAAATATGACGGCTTCCTAAATCCATTCGTGTTCTGAGGGGGGCTAAGCCGCGTGATAAGCGGATGATGTATCCGTCGCGAACCACCGAGTCGTCGCAGCGGTTTACAATCTCACGGTTGTGGGTTAAGATATAGGAGACAACACCGCGTTTTCCCATCTTTTCGATGATGGTCTTTGTGTCGGTAATCATCGGCGTCCCGGGAGCGTTCGCGGATGTCATCACCAGAAGCGGGCTTTTGAGCTGTAAAAAGAGCAGGTGATGCAAAGCGGTATAGGGAAACATCACGCCTAAGTTGTGCAGACGTGAGAGCTCCATGTGCGACAACGGGTCAGTCTTATCCAGAATCGTTATCGGATGCACAGGGCCTGTCATCAGTTCGAGGTCTGCCTTTGAAGGGGGCAGTACATAGTCTGACAGGGACTTTTCCTGCATCATCACCGCAAGCGACTGGTTGGGACGCCCGAGGATTTCCTTAAGCCGTTTTGCGGTGCTCTCGATACAGGCGATATAAAATCCCCCGATGCCGCGAATCGCAAGAATCTCTCCTGCGTCGAGCAGTTCTGCGGCACGCTGAATCGGGTTGTCTGTTTCAACGGGGCTTCCGTCTCCTTTCAGGAGCGAGAGCTTCGGCCCGCAGTCTTCGCAGGCTATCGTCTGGGCATGATGCCTTCTGTTTGCAGGGTTAGTGTAGTCCGCCTCACATGCTCCGCACTTCGGGAAGGCGTTCATTGCCGTCCGTTCACGGTCGTAGGGGACCGTGTGAATGATGCTGTAGCGGGGGCCGCAGTCCGTACACGAGGTTGCCCAGTAGCCGAAGTAGCGGCTTTCTGGGTTTGTTACATCCTCAAGACAGTGTTTGCAGGTCGCAATATCTGCCGGAACAAAACCCGTCCGTGCCCCGTCCTGACTCGGGAGAATGGAGAATGTATCAGGACGTTTCGCTCCGGGGGATAAGGGAAGCGTTTCGACCGAATCAATGACCGCCATCTTTGGTCCTTTTGAAACCGCGTCCCTGAATGCCTCGAACGCCTCGCCCCAGGCATCGATTTCGACCTCGCTTCCATGGTTGATAACGGTGCCTGTTATGCCGTGGGCAACTGCGTTTGCATAGACGAACGGACGGAATCCCACGCCCTGAACGATTCCCCGTATGATGATTTTTCCGGACTGCATGCTGTTATTTTTCCCCCGTGTATTTCTCTGTATTATTATTGGTTGTTATAAGGTTTAATAATTGTAACTATTCACCCCCTGTTTTTGAGTGTGTGTTTTTACTTTTCTTCTCTGGATATGACGCGCATTCGCGCTTAAAACACAGATTCCCACAGATATCTCACGGATTTCCACGGATACGCTCCGCGGGCGGTCGCCGGGATACGGCGACCGGAAAAAGATGCACCTATTTTGGATTACTATTACAGAAAGTAAAACAGTAGTTG
>JAGHSU010000100.1 GCA_018065685.1 Candidatus Methanocorpusculum equi
ATATATTACCTATCCTATCCTATTAATGAGTATGACAAAACCGATTCTTTATGACTTCTTCGCAACATGGTGCGGACCGTGCAGAATCCAGAGCCCGATTATCCATGAGCTTGCAGAAAAACTCGGCGACAAAGCCGATGTCCGCATGATTGATGTTGACCAGAATCCGGAGCTTGCAGACAAATACGGGATTGCGGTTGTTCCGACACTGATTATCGAAAAGGACGGAAAAGAAATCCACCGCCCCGAAGGTGTTACCAGCGCTGAGACCCTTGAAGGTCTGCTTCAGCCGCTTTTCTGAACGGAGATACCATGACTCAGGTACACGTTGAAGTGGTCGGGTTTACGTACCGCCCCTGCGGTCCGTTTCCCTGCGATGCTGACAGAAGCTGCGGACTTACCGAATGCTTTGAAAAGGAAAAGCTCTCCTTTGCGTTTCCGGCACTGAAAAAAGCGTTGGAGGAAAAGTACGGGGAGAAGGTTTCCGTTGAGCTGGTCTCCCTTGATGCGGAAATCCCGGAGCGGATTAAAAAGATTGTAGCCGAAGAGCACCCGCCGCTTCCGTTTATTCTGATAAACGGGGCTGTGGTGCCGGTAGGTGCCGTCTCTGTTCCGAAGATTTCAGAGTATATTGAAAAGGCGCTTTAAACAAAGGCGCTTTTAAGAGCATTTTGAAAAAAGAAAAAATCCGGAACCAGTTTCCGGAATAAAATATTTTTCCCGGTCCGGGATTTACCCGAACACCTTCTGCACAACGTCTGCAATGTGTTTTCCGAAGAGTTCCGCCTGATGCAGGTCGTCATCTGTTATCGGCCCGTCCGCCGCAAGCCCGTAGTGTCCGCCGTTGTGTTCGGTCTCTTCCAGTTCGGGATTTATCGGGTCTCCCACCACAATCATCCCGTGAATGAGCATTGCCTGCAGAATGGAAAGAATTGCGGTCTCTTTCCCTCCGGTCCTGTCTCCTGAGGTGACAAATGCCGCTCCAACCTTTCCGACGAGTTTTCCGCGGACGAAGGTGGTGTCGTCGAGGAGTTCTTTTACCTCCGCTGCAGGGCTTCCGAAGTATACAGGCGACCCGAGAACAATCCCGTCATAGCGCGCAAGGTCTGTTGCGCTTACCATGTTGAAGCTTTTGACATCAACAGACATCCCGGGGGCTGTCTTTGCCCCGCGTCCGATTGCGTCTGCGAGTGCTTTCGTTTTTCCTGTTCTGCTGTAGCAGGTAATCAGTATTGAAGGCATGACTTACGGGTTTGTATTCACGTAAGATAAATGTACGGGTTGCGGTACTTTGGGGGATGTTTTTGGTACGGGGCTGACCGCCGTCTCCAAATCATGAACCTCTGCAGGCATTTTTAATCATCATACTTCTTCAGATATGTCTCGTAGTCATACCTTTTCTGCAAAAGAACATCCCGCAGAACCGCAAAACACTCGCGTCCGTTTTCCCGTGAAATCCTCCCCATCTCAACAAGACGTTCCACGACCTCAGGCAGGGTGACATACACCAGTTTTTCCTGCCGCATAAACCTCTGCATTGCCCGATCTTCGGTCAGCAGAGGGATACCTGTGTCCCCTGACAAAACAACCAGGTCTGCATCCATAAAGCTCAGTATCTTCTGTTTCTGCACAATGTCTGCAGCCCGTCCGACCTGTTCCGGGCTTAGTACCATAATCTGCAGCCAGAGTTTACTGCAATCCTCGGGGACGGGTACTCCATCTCCCTATCCTGGACAAAATCACTGGTAAATACCTCTCTGTACTCCTCAAAAAATTTTTCAAGAAGGGAGAGCTGGGCCAGATAAATCAGCCCGTTCATATCAACCAATACCTTATCCCCTAAGTTCATGCCGTCCCGTAAACAGCAGGAGCTGCATCTCCTAAAAGTTCCCTGCCCTTATTCGAAGTGATAATTCCCTCTGCCACAGCCCGCATAACGAGAAGCTTCACCATCCTCGGCTCCTCCGAATCAAACATCTCCTGCTTCGAACGTTTTCCGATTCCCGATGCGTTAAACCGGCGTTCTGTATCTTTTTTTACCTGCGCTGTAATAATGCCGAGTGTCTCCATCCTTGCAAGAATCGACGGGACACTCACTCCGTATTTCTTACGGAGGAGAAGCAGTTCTTCCGGCTCAATATTATTCCGCTTCACACCAGTGTCTTCGATGATGGATGCCTTTGGGATAAGAAGAGCCGCCGCAAAGTTATTTGCCTCAGCTTCCGGGTCATGGTCGGTATGATTGATGAATACGTGTCCGAGTTCATGCGCAAGACTGAAACGCTGCCGCTCTTTTGGTGCTCCGCGTCTGAGGCAGATAACTGTTCCGATATTTTCATCCATAAATACCGCAGCTTCAAAGTCTTCCGGACCGTTAACCAGCACTATTTTAAATCCGTTGTTCTCAGTGACAGACATCAGATTTTCAATCGGGTCGGAACCAAGTTTCCATGCACTGCGGACATTTTCTGCCAGATTTTCTATATCCTCATGGAAGTAATACTTCCGGATACTTGTGCGAAGATGTGTGATGTCTGCCTCCCGTTCATTAATTCTCAGGATATCAAGGATATCCGCACGCTTTTCCAGACACTCCTCTGTCTGTGCAACAATCCTGTCCAGCTCTTTTTTAGGCAGCTTCCTGTGCGGGTTTACCATACGGTATCTGGGCTCTGCGGTCAGACTGACCCGGATTTTGCGGAAAAAATAATCCACGGGCACATTTAATGCCTTGCTTAATGCAATTAAATGAGTGGAATTCGGGCAGATTTTTCCGGACTCATACTTCGACACGGTCATTTTTTCAACCCCTGTCAGATCTGCAAGTTCCTGCTGGGACAAACCGGCAAACATACGCGCCTGCTTCACTCTTATGCCAAATTCATCGTTATTCATATGATAACTCCCTTCAGTCTTGAGGTTACAAATTATATATTTATGCTTATTTTGTAACCTTTGATTATATATGTGCTCTATGAAAATAAATAGTTATTCCCGGGGCATGATGCCGCAGCAGAAATGATACTTTGCAGGGATTTCGGCCAGGGCGGCAGGTGTTCCGTCCGGTTCCCGGGAAATTCACGGTATGCAGGAAGGTCAGTAAAGAATATCCCCGTTTTTATACACGATCGTAAGCGAAGATGCCGGATTTCCCTCCCCTGCATCAAGCAGGTCGCCTGTTTTCCAGACGCTCCACGGCTCGCCGTAAATCAGCGTCTTTGCCGTAATGTCACGGCTTCCGGAAAAGATTCTGATGTCATCGATAGAGAGTGCCTCTCCTCCTGCATGATAGAGCGCATGTTCATTCGCGGACGCTGAAAAAAAGACCACAGGGGTGTAGGTGTTTCCTGCATCAGCTGCGGAAAAGACTGCGACACAGGCGAGGGCCGCGACAATCACAACAATTACCAGAAGGAGCACTGTCCCGAGGGCTGTGGAGACACCCGCATCTCGTATCAGCAGGTGCCGCTCCATCATCCCCTTCTTCAGATCCCCCCTCCTCCTCTCATCTTTCTTCATATCGCCCTTCTTCATCTCATCATTCAGCATCTCATTCTTCATCATCCACTCATCCTTCACCATCCCGCGCATCATGTTATCACATACTCCGGAGAGATGATCTCAATGCTTCGTACCCCATCAGGAAGAACCTCCGAATACACAGTATTTCCACTAATCTGCGGCTGTGAGAAACACCAGGGGTATCTGAAGGAGAGCTCGGAAAATGCCGCCTGCCAGAGCAGAGTATCCTCTCCCGTGTAGGAAAGATACACGGTATCATCCGTCGTATCATCTGTATCCGGGGGGACGGTGCACGTATATCTTATCTCTCCACGGTACAGTGCGGAGAGAGGAATCCCTGCTGCTGATGCCCCGCGGGAAAACTCCCCCTGATACAGCGGGATTACAAACACCGCATTCCTGTTCTCCGCTATAGCTTTCGGGAAGGAAAGCCATACGGAATCTCCTCTGTCGCTTCGTATGAGTCCTCCTGCGCAAAGACTGATTTGGGAATCAGATCCCGAAAACGAAAGTTTTGAAAGAGGGATGGTATGCTCTCCAATCGAGATGCTTCCGGCAGGCAGGAGAGATGCCGCCCCGTCAGATTCAAAGACCGGAAGATACGAGACGGTCGTCTCCGTGCTCTTTTGCAGCGAATCAAGAAGCAGGGTAAAGGATACCATATCATCCTTTGCGGAAAGGACTGCGGACTCTGCAGTATAGCTTTCCGCGGCAGGGGCCTGTACCGCAAAAAAGAGCACGACAGCCGCGGAAAGAATTGCAAGAATCAGCACAAATCCGACAACCGTTGCCGCCCAGTTTTCTTTTTTCATCACGGGTTCCTTCATGGATTTCATCATACAAGCCTCACGGAAAATACTCCGCAGGGTGCGCCTGCGGTATATGCTGCTGATTCGGCTGCATGTTCTGCTGTCCTGAGAAGTATTACGGATACAACGGCTGTTTTCCCTTCAGACACTCCTTCCCGCGAGAGTGCGGCATCTGCAAGAGGGTGCGATGCGAATGACTGAATCTTTTGTCCGTTGAGAAAGAGCCCGTCGGAGTTAAGGGTCACGGTCTTTCCCGAGGGGGATTCATACGAGAGTGTAAACGGGCTATCAGGGGTGTCTGATGCAAGATTCAGGATGACAGACCCCTTCTTTATCGGAAGCAGGAAGTCGCGCTGAACGCCGTACGCTTCGGAAATCACCAGTTCATCCATTCCCTCCTGCAGCGAAGAGAGCTGAAGAAGGACCGCATCCAGCTCATCCGCCTCCTCTTTTTCCCCGATATACGGCATGCCGTATACGAGAAACAAAGAGACCAGGATGAGCACTGCTGCCAGGACGAAAATGAAGCTGACTGCTTCCGAGACTGCAGCATCCTGTTTCAGCAGATCTTTCATCAGGCCCCCTCCGTTACCGAGCAGAAGACGAGCGTTACGGTGTCTGCGGATGATGTGCCGCACAGAGGGTACAGGGCGTCATCGAACGAAACAGTATGATACTGCTGATATGAGTCTATGGTAATCTTCAGGGACACCGGGTCTGTCGCATAATAAGACCTTGTCTCCGGATTTGAGGAACAGATGAGCACTGCATTCTTTGAATTGGCGGACGCGGGAAGAAGCAGCGCCTCCCCGGAAAAGAGTGCTCCTCCTTTGTATGTGTACTGCTCCTGTCCGTTTTTATGACAGGAGATGGATAGGAGAGAGATTGGCACAGTCTTATCG
>JAGHSU010000136.1 GCA_018065685.1 Candidatus Methanocorpusculum equi
TAATATAATTGTTTAGATTGGAAAACAGAGAGATAAAAAGGGAGATTTGACTTTCCAGCCATCACTGGAAAGCCTCGGAAAGTCTGGAAAGTCTGGAGGATGGAATTTATGTCATATCTACACCGTCAGCTGCAACAACCCGCGACAAACACCCGCATTACCCACTCTGCACCCCAACGTCTTCCGTTACCACTCAACCTCCATCACCGCTTTCTCCTCCTCCTTCAACTGCGTCTCCCCGGTCGGCGCAAACGCATACTTCTCCATCGGCGAATAATTCTTATACAAAGCACACTTATCCAGAACGTCCACAAACTCACGCAGGAACAGACGCGGCACCACATCGACACGCCCTCCGAACCGCGAGGTAATCTTTGCAATCATCGCCGTGATAAACGCAGGGGAAATCCGTGCCGTATCAACACGCCCGAACCCCTCCGAATAGATATCAACCACCTTATACGCAGCAGCCTCAAGCTTTTCCGCGTTAAACTTCGAAAGCACAATCTGCGTCTGCAGCGGATTCGAAAACTCATCATCCGAAATAATACTGATTCTGTCGTAAAGCGCCGGAAGCGAACGGATACCCTTTGCACTCTCGAAAAACGCAGGCGTTCCCGCAAACAGGAAATAACACCCGGGAATCTCATTTTTATCCGTCATATCAATAATCTGCCGCAGATTAATGTATCCTTTCTCACGCAGGGGGCGGGTCAGATTCTGCATGGTTTCCACCTCATCGAAGGAGACAAAGAGCCCTGAAAAACCTGCCTGGCGGATAAGGTAGGCGATTCCCTTCAGAAACATCAGCGCATCGGTTTCAGAGACCGCACCCCGGATTCCCGCATGCAGCTTAAACGAACGGTTTGCCACCGTGGCATCGCCTGAAATCCAGCCGATAGCAGCCTGGGCTGCCGCAAAATCCCCGCTGTTGTTTGCGATATAATAGGCGCGGACCGCCGCCGCAAGCCCCGAAGAGAGACCTGCGACCCGCTCTAAGGAGGGCTCAATCTCCTTTGCGGTGAGCTCGGCAAGCACCGGGTCATTCTCATCGATACCTGTTTCAATAAGCCGGTCCTCGATGCCGAAAATCCATGTATCGATGATGCTTTTTAGGGCGTGGGTCTCCGTGGGCGTGGTAAGCCCCGAACAGATTTTTGCATAGACCGCCTGAAGCTTATGAAACGGCGTATCAGGAGATATCACCACGTGGGACACCACAAACTTACGTCCCGCGGCAATCTCTGACGCACGGGCAATCACAAAGGTCTTTCCCGAACCGTACTCCCCGCGGAGAAACTTACAGTCGGAATGCCCTGCTGCCGCAAATGAAAGCTGGCTGCTGATGACTTCTTCCTCGGTTTCAAGCCCCACCGCAAGGCGGGATAAGCCCGCCTCCGGGACGGTCCCGCGCCTGAGAGCGGTAATAAGCCCTATGCTTTCAAGCTTTCTCTCATCTGCCGCCGACATATCCGTAAATCTCGCCGCGGTCTCCTACCCCGCGTTTTTCAATAACAGAAACCCCGAGTGCCGCGGTCTTTTCAATGAGTGCATTCACAAGCCCTGCCGCCCGGCGCGTATCAAGAACCGCCCGAAGGTCCATCTCGGTTGCCTCGCGGTGCTCGCGGAGGAACGAAAGAATCTTTTTCTCCCGCTCATCAAGGTTCGGGAGAAGCGGCTCATCGGTTTCGGCTGATGCGGCAGCAGGTGCCGCGGCCGCTGCCGGTTCTTCCGCCTCTGCCTCCTCCGCCTGAGCGGCTGCTTTTTCCATCAGAATCGGACGCTCAGATAAGGCGCGCCCTTTCGCACGTGTCAGGATATCGGTGAAATCCTGGATATGAATCTTATCCGGATAACAGGGAAGCACATCGATTCCTGCAAGACAGAACCATTTGCAGTCCTCATAGTTTCTGGACTCAAGCGCATCAAGCGCCGAGTACAGATAAAGGGACGCAAGCATCTCACGCCCGGCAGCCGAAAGCTCATCGGATGCTGCCGAGAGCTTTTTCTGCACCAGTTCACGCGACCGCTGGAGTTTGTAGAGCTCCGAGGTTCCGCTTAACACCGCATCAGAGACCGCCTCAAGTTCTGCGGTGCTCTTCGTATTCGTAAAGATGTAGCGAAGAATCGTGTCCGCCTCGCGGATTTCATCAGCCCGCTTTAAGTACCCTGCATAGGCAATTCCTCCGCGCACAATATCTGCCCGATATGCACGATAATACCAGTCCTTTGCCTGGGAATGATATCCTGCAGCTTCATACGCCTCGCCGATTTTAGCAAGGGCAGGCGCCTTCGGATAGGGGGATAAGGTAACGCTGATGATTCCTGCAACCTCCTCCGGATTTCTGGTTTTTCCAAGGAATGCCGTAAAGCGGTCAATGATAAGATCCGTTAAATCCCAGTCGGGACTATCCTCACTCAGCACCTTTTCAAGCAGTTTCCGGTAGATTCCTGATGCAGCATCCGTGTTTCCGGCATCGGTTTCAATCTCTGCCGCCACCAGATGGAACACCGCATCCGCATCATCTGTCAGAAGTTTGTCCAGCTCATAATCGAGAGCCCTGCGGTCGCCTAAGAGTTTTTCGAGGAGAATATAGGAAAAGCGTATCGAGGTGACGTTGTCGTCTGAAACTCCCTCCTCCTCGAAGCTGTCAAGCGCCTCGCGGTATGCTTTCTCGGCGGCATTTTTATCAGCCGCGGACAACGCCTCGAGATAGATTCTGAGGTATGCGGTGTTTCCTTCGGCATCCCACCCCCTGTGAGCCGCCTCAAGACATTTCTGATACTCTTTTGCGGCAAACAGCGCCTCAACATAGGGAAGACTGACGGCGTCCGCTCCGAAGAAGCGGAGATGATATGAAATAGTCTCCTCCGGTTTTCCGACTTTAAGGAACAGCTCCTCGAGGCGCTTTATGTCTTCGGGTTTGTTTTCGGCACGCACGACCGCACGAAGGGCGGGAATTGCGCCCCGCAGGTCCTCTTTTGCGATGAGAGCGTCCGCATAGCTTCTGACCGCTGCTTTGTTATCCGGGTCGATACTAAGTGCTGCAGCATATTCTGAAGCTGCAGCGGCACTTCCTTTTCCCTCTTTTGCGGTCAGGACATCACCTAAGTAGCTGTGGAGATACGAGGAGTTCTGCATGATGCCTAAAAGCGAGCGGAGAAGGGTTTCTGCGATGTCGAGTTTTCCGGTTGCAAGATAGCTTCTTGCCGCAAGAAGCATTAATGCAGGGTCGGTCGTTCCTGAGGCGACGGAGAGCACAGCATCGTACTCTCCTTTGTCAAAGAGCGCCATCGCAGAGGAGAGGGCGGTTGCAGCAGAGGGTGGATTTGTCGGGTCCATGGTTGTTTCAGGTATTCTTTCTGGTATTGGTTTAACAGATTATTTATTCAGTGCGGAAAGGACCGCCTTTCCGAAGGCATCGGCATCATAGGGGCTTTTTGCGGTTATAATATTCCCGTCGGTTACAACCTTTTCATCAACGATTTCCGCTTTGTCGAGGGTTAAGACGCGCTTTGATGCCGGGGTATCAAAGACGGCTGCCTTCTTTCCTGCAAGAAGACCAGCTTCTGCAAGGACCACAGGGGCCAGGCAGATTGCTGCCGCGGGTTTTCCTGCAACGCCGATTTTGTTTGCGATGTCGATGAGGGTTTCGTTTCTCCAGAGTTCATCCTGGCAGCCGATTCCGCCTGCAATAACGATTCCGTCATAGTCTTCGGCACGGACTTCGTCAAAGGATAAGTCCGACTCGACAATTTCCCCGTGCATGCCGTAGCAGGTGCCGTGTTTTGTGGATGCGGTGACGCATTCGATGCCTGCTTCGGAGAGGTGTTTTTTCGGGATGAGGTATTCCTCATCCATGAATCTGTCAGATGCGATTGCGAAGAGAACTTTCATGTGTATAATATATGCGTTTGTAGATGATGAAAGTTTGTAGTGGTGAAGCCCGAAAGCCGAAGGCTTGAGGGGTGAAACCGAAGCACGGCTGAAGGACATGCGGACGTCTCGAAGCTGAAGCATGACCGAAGGGCATGCGACCCGAATCGTAAGCCGGGAGCCATGTCTGAAAGACTGGCGACGGGAGAGTGTGCCGGAGGTTTGAGATGTGAAGCACTCAAAAAACTGCACACACCCCGGTTTTCCGACATCAAACCATATCCCTTTATATAATAAAACCCCAAAACCGCGAAAGTGAAAATCCTCAATAAAAATCCCCCGAACAAAAATCAAACTGCAAATCAACCGCAAAAATCTCCCGGGCACCCCCGAATCAGGACACTTCCGCACCGCACAGTGAGGGATTTATATATCTGGACATCATAGGTGTAAGTGGAGATCAATATGGACGCAAACCAGATCCAGCAGATTACCGACAGAATCTCCCTGAACTTAACATCAAAAGGAGTTTCTCCGGACAAGAACAGCATCTTTGACAAACTTTCAGCCTACATCAACGATTTTGGCGTTGTACCGGCGGAAGCAGAGCGGAAAATCCTCTCAGACCTCTACAGGAAGTATCAGATTCCTGAAGAGCAGAAGCCCGCACCATCGTATAACGCAGCAACCGAAGAGACAACGGTCTCAAACCTCCAGGAAGGAGACTGGGTAACCGTTGAGGTAAAAATCGTATCCCTCACACCCCCCAGAAGCCCTGCAATCTCCCAGAGCGGCATCGCCGCAGACGGCACGGGCGCAATCGAGTTCGTCACCTTCGCAAAATCCGCAGACCTTCCGGTGCTCGAAGTAGGAAAATGGTATCGCTTCGAATCAGCAGTTGTTGACGCGTTCCGCGGCCTGCTTAGTCTGAAGCTGCACTCGGGGACCAAAGTCAGTGAAATAACCGAGGAGCGATGCCTTGTACCCGCATCCTCTGCACCTCTCTCAACGATAAAGCCGGGAGTTGTACCGTGCATTCGTGCAAAATTCATTGATGAATGGGAACTTCCCTCACAGAACATGGCACAAAACGGTCTTCTTGCAGACGAAGGAAGCAGGATGAAATTCATCATCTGGAAGAGTTCGGGGAAGGAAAAGCTGAACTTAGGCTCGGTCTACACCATCTACTATGCAGTAGCCTCCGAGTTCAACGGGCGCATCTCGATAGCGCTCGACACCGCAGTATGGATTGAGGAAGACGGGAGCGCGATGCCCTCGGTTCCGGTGCGGGAAAAGATACAAAAGCCCGCAGAACCGCTTCCGGTAACACCCATTCACGAACTGAAGGCAGGATATGCCACCGTTCACGCAAAGTTCATTGAAGCGTGGGAAAACCGCAGCGAAAGGATGCTTCAGTGCGGACTTCTCGGCGATGAGACCGACCGGATGAAGTTTGTCATCTGGAAAGACGATATTGCAGACCCCCTCGAATTAAACAAGGTCTATACAATTAAAAACGCCAAAGTCGATGAATACAACGGACGACTATCCCTTTCATTAAACCGTGCGGAGATAATCCCTGAAGAAGGTGATCTTGTTCTTGGAAGAACACTGGACACGCTCGAAGGAAATCTGGTCCAGATTGCAAAAGGGTCCGGTCTTATCAGGCGCTGTCCCGTAGAAGGCTGCGGACGTGTTCTTTCAAAGCAGAATCTCTGCCCGGTCCATGAGATTCAGATGCAGTACAAAAACGACCTCAGAATCCGCGGAATCCTCGATGACGGGGAAAAAGCAAACAGCGTATTATTCAACCGCGAGCTTACCGAAGCACTTTCCGGCATGACACTCGACGAAGCGGTTGAGGTGGGAACCAGCACCCCGCTCGGAGCAGAAGAGGTTCAGATACGACTTATGGAAAAACTCGGCGGAAGATATCTCACCTGCAAAGGAACATGGTTTAACGACCTCTTTATCGTGCAGGAGGCGGAGTTTAAACAGTTTGACGCAAATGAGATTACGGTTCTGATGAATCAGGCAGGAGAAGGACTTGGAGGCGAGTTATGAGCGAAATAATACAGAGACAGTTTGAGCGGGAGCCTGCAAAACGCGTGTTTGCAGCAGAGCTGCGCGAGGCAACACGGACAATCAAGGACAGTGCTGACGAGAAAAGTCCCTCGTACCAGCTGCTTCCGACAGGCGAGCGGTGCAACAGAATTCTGATTGCAGGAGCAATCACCGAGAAGACACGTGCAGGGGAACAGAGCATCACCTACCGTGCAAGAGTCTCCGACCCGACAGGAATGTTTTACATCAATGCAAGCTCCTATCAGCCGGAAGCGATGCTTCAGATGACAAAAATCGATACCGACACCCCGTCGTTTGTGGTCGTAGTCGGAAAACCGAACTCATATACAACCCCTGACGGAAGGGTTCTTGTCTCGGTGCGTGTCGAGTCCATCCAGGTCGTTGACCGTGCAACACGCGACATGTGGGTTGCAGATACTGCCAAAGCAACGCTGAAAAGAGTCGGGGTCATGTTTGGAGAGGATGTTGAGAACATCCCTGATGCAAAGCTTGCGCGGGAGACCTATCCGCAGAAGGAAGAGTACTGGAAGAGAATGGTCTTTGACGCGCTGTCAAAGATGATGTAATCTAACAGAATAATCCATCGGAAATACTTTGTCACCAGACGGGGGAAGCATCAGGCAAAGGTGTTTTTTTCCCTATCTCTCCCCTACAATATATTATTTTTTGAAACGATTCAGCAACTGTCGTATTCTGAAGTTAGCTAACCATTCATCAGATTCCGAATTGCACCCCTCGCAGATGGTTATAGACAGGATGAATGGTGAATTAATTTTTATATTAGAATTTTTCCTCTGAGGGAAAAAATATATATTTTCTGAAAAAAAGGTCAGGAAGTTGCTGAACCATTACCATTTACAGGCATTCTCTCTATTAACCGGGTCACCAGACTGGTAAATACTTCGCCCATTTGCCTGGCTGTTGCGACAACATCATCGCCATTGGTAGGTTGTGTGTTTGAGTCGTTTACATTAGCCATATCTGTAACACAGCAGATGAGACATACGCGCATCTCCATCTGACGGGCGGCAATCGCTTCAACAACTGAACTCATACTTACAGTATCTGCTCCGATTGCTCTGTAGAAATTACATTCTGTCGGGGTTTCATACTGTGGGCCCGGGACCTGCAGATGGATGCCTTCAACAATCGGAATCCCTGATTCCTTTCCAATATCAAGAACAATCTTCCGGAGTTCAGAATCATAGACATCGTTCATAGGAACGAACCTTTGACCGAGTTCTTTTATCTCATTCCCGCGCAGAGGGGATGGGACGAATGAGCTGATGTGGTCTTTTACGACGACGAATGAACCCTTTGGAATATCCGTGTTCAGACTTCCCGCAGAACAGCTGAGAATGACTGTATCTGCACCAAGGAGATGCATTATCCGCAGCGGGAGGACAACATCATCCATATCATATCCTTCATAATAATGCACTCTTCCCTGCATTGCAACAAGTTTAACCCCGTTAAGCGTTCCAAATACGAAATTGCCGGCATGACCCACTGCGGTCGACTGTGGGAAACCTTTCAGGGAACTGTAGGGGACTGTTGCTTCCACATCCATGGCCTCAACGAACCCGCCGAGTCCGGACCCAAGAACAACTGCGACATCCGGTTCAAAATTCGTTATCTTACGGATATCTGAAACATATCCGTTCAATCGTTCCATGTATGCATCATCATCCGGAACCTGAGAGACATCCGCTGGTGATGATACAATTATTCCAAAACAAACTCCCATGCCGGCGAGAAAGACCGCGGTTGCAATCGCAAGCAGGAGAATTATCAGATTCTTTTTATCCATTTCAGTAACTACAATGGTATTATTTCTATATATAATTATCTTTGCTGCTGTCCCATGAAATTCAGATGCAGTATACAAACGACCTCAGGTGCCGCGGAATCCTCGACGATGTCTGAGATAGACAATTCATGGGGAACTGGAAATACTCTACCCTCATACTTTTTTAACTCCGGATAAACAGCTGCACCCCGGATGATGAATAATTACAGAACGCAGAAACAAAGAGTGTCCACCCGGATAAATTCACTTAAAAAAAGGATGTGTTAATCCGGGATTTACATCTCGGATTCGAAGTTTTCGACAGTTAATGAGGAGACAATGCCCTTCTGCTTTAAGATCTCTCTGGTTAAGAGGAAATAAACCATGGAAAGAGCCTTGCGTCCCTTGTTGTTGGTCGGAATTACGAGATCAACGTTGTTCGTCTGGTTGTTAATATCGCAGAGTGCAATAACCGGAATGCCGCACTGGACTGCTTCGGTGATGACCTGTGAGTCTCCAATCGGGTCGGTTACAACAACAACCTCAGGCTCCACGTACTTCGGGAGTTTCGGGTTGGTTAAGGTTCCCGGGATGAATCTTCCGACATGGTAGACTGCGCCGATGGTCTCTGCAAACTTCTGTGCAGGGAACTGACCGTACTGACGGGAGGTTGCGACGAAGACCTTCGGGGACTCGTAGCGTGCGAGGAACTTTGCTACCTGCTTGATACGCTCATCAGTCTTTCTGATGTCGATGATGTAAAGACCATCGGATCTGACACGGTAGATGAAGTCCTTCATGTCGTTGTCTTTCTGCTGGGTTCCGATGTGGACACCTGCTGCCAGGTATTCTTCTACGGATACTAACGGTTCGTTTAATTCAATTCCAAGTTCATTGTCGGCCATTTTAAAAATGCTCCTCAATTCTTATAAGTTCATTTAGTTTGGCGATACGCTCGCCTCCGACAACACCGCTCTTTAACAGACAGCATCCGAAGGCTGTTGCAAGATGTGCAATGGTATTGTCGGTTGTCTCACCTGATCTGTGGCTCATCACCGTCTCATAACCCGCCTCGTGTGCGAGCTGGATGGTTTCAAAGGTGTCAGTCAGGGTACCAATCTGATTCGGCTTGATTAAGACACAGTTTCCTGCCTCTGCCTCAATACCGATCGCCAGACGTGCAGCGTTCGTTACAAAGAGGTCATCACCGCAGACGAGTGTGTCACGGTTTTCAACCGCCTTTGTAAAGGCCGCAAAGCCCTCGAAGTCCTCCTCCTGAATCGGGTCTTCAATGTATAAGAGATCGTACTGGTCCGCGAGCTCTGCAAGATATGCAATCTGCTCTTCAGTTGTACGCTCTCCGGTCTTGTAGACATAACGCTGTTTTTCAGCGTTCCACATCTCGGAGGATGCAACGTCAAGTCCCATGCGGACTTCAATTCCGGTTTCATCGGCAACCTTGTCTGTTGCTTCTTTTACAATCTCAAAGGCCTCGAGGTCGGAGATGTGCGGAGCCCATGCCCCCTCGTCTCCTTTTCCGCAGCCTTTGCCGCGGGCAACAAGAATCTCTTTAATGCGCTTGTGCACTAAGGCGTTTGTAAAGACCGCTTCAGCTGAGTTTCCGGCCCCTGTCGGGATTACAAGGAACTCCTGGATATCGGTTGCATCAACTGCGTGTGCTCCGCCGCCGATGACGTTTCCGAGCGGCAGAGGTGTGTTGTGCACCTGATAGAGTCCGTTTCCTCCAAGGAACTGGAAGAGTTCAAGGTTCTGTGCGGACGCTGCTGCCTTCGCATTTGCAAGCGATAAAGCAACTGCAACATTTGCTCCGATTCCGGAAAGGTTCTCGGTTCCGTCAACTTCGTGAAGAACTTCATCGAATCCGAACTGGTCTGCCGCGTCAAGCTCAAGAAGGCGCGGAAGCAGTTTTGTTTTTGCATCGGCGATTGCCTCGTCGCAGTCACGCACATGTGCTTCGTAGATTCCGGTGGATGCGCCGGACGGTGCGCATGCACGTCCGAAACCGCCGGAGACAGTGGTAATCTCAGCTTCAATTGTCGGATTCCCTCTGGAATCCAGAATCTTTCGAAGATATATATCTGCAATTTCAGTCATATCAGACGTCCTCGGTTTTGCTGCCGATATGGCGGCGCACCGTGATTGGTACGCGGTCTGCCTCGAACTCTGCCATTGCGATTCCGAGAGGATCGATTTTTTCGGTGCGGACAAGGATTGGTGCCCCCATCGAAATCTGCAGAGCGCGCGCGCCGACGATTCTTGCGCGTTCATACCGGGTATAATCAGTAGCTGTCATTTAAGAAATTCACATCCATGAATAGAGAGAAAAAATGGGGCCGCTGAGATTCGAACTCAGGTCACTACGTCCCGAACGTAATAGGATGGTCCAGGCTACCCTACGGCCCCGCCTCATTCTCATGTTTCAC
>JAGHSU010000062.1 GCA_018065685.1 Candidatus Methanocorpusculum equi
CCCGGCTTTACGGCAAAGAGCACCCGCAGCCAAAAGCGGACGGCATGTGTCGGAAAACCGATTAAAAATATATATTAAGTATCTAAACCCATAATCCACACAATATGGCAAAACCCGCAGGAACAAAAAACACGGATGATAAACCAGTCCCGCAAAATACTGCAGCTCCTGCTCCGACACCACTCTACACCGAAATAGTACAACTCCTTGAAACCGCCCGTGCGAAGGTATTGACCGCCGTCAACACCACCATGACGCAAACCTACTACCAGATAGGAAAACTCATCATCGAAAACGAACAAAACGGACGCATCCGCGCCGAATACGGCAAAGGGCGAGGGGCTTTAGCCGTGAGCCATGAGCCACGTCCGAAGGACTGGTGAAGAAACCCTCAAAACCCTCTCAAAACAGCTCACCGAAAAATACGGAAAAGGATTCTCAAAACGCAACCTCGAACAGATGAGATACTTCTACCTCACCTACGCCACGTCAATTACGCAGACAGTGTCTGCGCAATTCACACAAGAATCAAAAAATGTATTACTAAACACGCCGGAACAAATAAGTCAGACACTGTCTGACCAATTCGCAGCTGCTGAAAAACCCGTACAAATAACCCCATACCAAAAAGAAGACCTCAGCACCCGCTTCAGACTCAGCTACTCGCACTACCTCTTCCTCATGAAAATAGACAACCCCGACGAACGAACCTTCTACGAAAAAGAAGCGGTCGCCGGAAACTGGAGCCTGCGCGAGCTCAAACGACAATTCGACACTGCCCTCTTTGAACGACTCCTCATCAGCAAAAACCCTGCAGAACGGAAAAACCTCATAAGAAAAGGCACCACAATCGAAAACCCCAAAGACATCATAAAAGACCCCTACGTTCTTGAGTTCCTCGGACTCCCCGAACAGACCGCCTACTCAGAAACACAACTCGAACAGCACATCATAGACAAACTCCAGACATTCCTCCTGGAACTGGGAACCGGATACACCTTTGTAGCACGCCAGATGCGGCTCACCCTCGACGAAAAACACTACTACGTAGATCTCGTCTTCTATAACAGAATACTTCAGTGCTTCGTCCTTATAGACCTCAAATTAGGAGAAATCACCCATCAGGACATAGGACAGGTGCAGATGTACACTCACTACTTCGACCGATACAAAAAACTCGAAACCGAAAACAAAACCATTGGCATCATCCTCTGCAAGAAAAAAGACGACACACTCGTAGAGCTTACCTTGCCCGAAGACGAAAAACACATCTTCGCAAGTAAATACCAGACCATCCTCCCCGACAAAAAACAGCTCGCACAGCTCATAAAAGAAACTGAATAATCTGGCGGCACAGCAGCTTCAAGCCGCGGCTATGGGCGAGCGCAACGGGGAGTCCGCCTGCGGATAAAGAGCCGCGAAAGCGACCGCAAACACCCGCACTGTCAGGTCTGTGAAACGGCAGAGAGCACCCGCGGCTAAACCTCCTACCCTCTCTTCCCCAAGCAGCCCGCCCGCGCCCCGCGATTGACGAGAGACGAAGTCTCGAAGTTGGAGCAGGCCCGAAGGGCATGCGGCTTGCGTAGATTCGCGTAGATGCGGCGAGCTTGCTCGCTTAGCGAAGCACGGCTCTGCCGTGCTGGTTTGCGGTTTTAGTGGTCAGGACGCACCCAAGTTACAACAACGACAAAGAACACCCGTACCTAAGTTACAACAACAACGACCCAACCCGCATTGAAACTTCCAACAACGACGATCAAACACCCCAAGATTGAGTAAAAACGAAAGTGGAATAATTATAATTCATAAACACCAATAAATATACAGATACTCCTTCAAAGGACAGCACTCCAATGAAGGCATGATCCGGAGTAATAAAAAATGGCAGCAAATCAGCAGGCGGGTGTTCCCCCGCAGGTTCAGCAGCAGTTAAGCATGTTTCAGCAGATTCAGCAGCAGCTGCAGCAGGTCACATCACAGAAAATGCAGTACGAAATGACTCTGCGCGAAACAAAGCGCGCGGCAGAGGAACTGGAGTCCGTAAAAGACGGCGCAGCAGTGTTCTGCTCAGTAGGTTCTGTAATGATGCAGAAGGACAAAGATGCGGTAAAAGCCGATTTAACCGAGAAAATCGACTCCCTTGAACTTCGCATCTCCTCCCTCGACAAGCAGGAAAAGATGATGGTTGGAAAAGCAACCCAGCTTCAGAAACAGATTGAAGGTATGCTTGCAGCCGCAAATGCGCCAAAATCCGCCTGAATCCGCAAATGGACAGGCAAAATTCACCTCTTTTTCCATAAATTCAGCACCATCCAAGGCACACAATTATCTATTATTGAATCATACATTATTACCGCAGGTTCATTGAGGAACCTTGGGAAATACTATGACCGAACTGCTTGCAAAAAACGTAATGACAAAAGATGTCGTAACCGTCGACCTGCCCTCCGGCCGCGATGACGTCTTACGCATCTTAAAACGTACCGGCGTCAGCGGGGTTGCCGTAACACAAAAGGATAAACAACTCCTTGGAATCGTCACACGAAAAGATATCCTGCGTCACCCCGATGAAACACAGATTGCTCTTCTCATGAGCCGCAACCCGGTAATCGTCACCCCTGAGACCACCATTCAGGAAGTGATATCCCTTATTCTGGAAAAGAACGTCAGACGTCTTCCGGTTGTCGATAACGGCAAAGTCGTGGGAATTGTAAGCGTCTCTGATATCATAAAGGTCATTGCAAAGCAGCATGATACCAGTGAAATCAGGAACGGATTTCTCAGCAAGAGCACCTTCTCCGTCTGGGAAGAGACTCCGCTTCCGGTTGTAGGGCGCATCATGGAGCTTGCAGAGGTTGACGCGGTACCAATCTTAAACTCCGACAATGTTCTGACGGGAATCATCTCTGAGCGCGACTTAATCCGCCTCTCCCATGTCGAAGATGACATCCAGACCAGTGACTTCTCAACTGGGACCGATGACGACGAATGGACCTGGGAAAGCATACGCGACAACCACACGATAACCTACGGCGTCTCAAAGGTAGAGCTTCCGGACCGCCCGGTTAAAGACGGCATGATTAAAAAAGTGCTTGCAGTCCCGCGCAATGCCGAGGTAAGCGACTGTGCCTTAAAGATGAAGCGGGCAAAAATCGATCAGATGCCGGTAATCGATAACGACGGACGCCTCTGCGGCATGCTCTTTGACCGCATGCTCTTAAAAGCGCTCCTCGAATAAGGTTTCAGCTGCAGGCGGCCTCAGGCCCCGGACAGTATTTCCCCTGTATTTCCCCCGGATTCCCCCCGTGTGTTTTTTTGGTTTTGCGGGGGGTCGGTTCGAAAAATATATT
>JAGHSU010000109.1 GCA_018065685.1 Candidatus Methanocorpusculum equi
GTAGATTTCAATACCCCCACAGCAACCTACTCCGCAAAGCGTGAGTACGCACCGATTGACGACTTCAACGACTTCATCGGCCTGAAGGAAACCTTCAAGGCAGATGCCACCATGGGCCTCCTCGAAAAGAAAGTGAGCAACGAGTCCTACAAGGGAGTCGTAAACATCTTCAACCCTGACGGAGAGCATGTCGCAACCGTCACCGTTGAATCCAAATATGCCGGAATTTACCCGGACGTCCTCGGCGGAATCAACACCGACTTCGCAGAGCGCAACCTCGACGACGGCTACACCGCAGTCGAAGACACCGACAAGAGAGACTGGAAGATGACCCTCTCCGGCGAAACAGCCGCAGGCGACCCGTTCAGACTCCTTGTTGACGAGTCCTACGCAACCCTTTCCGGATACCACCTGGAAGCAACCCTGCAGACCTTCGAGACCTGGGCAGACAGCCAGACCGAGCTTTCCACGGCTCCTGCAGCATAGACGGATTTCCTTTCCGTTCTCTGCAGCAGATTGGAGGTAACACTCCATGACAGCATGTACGGCAGTGCTCCGGGTCTGCCTCATGGCACTCCCGGCCATCCTGCCAGCCCTTAAATCACTGATAACGGCCTTCCTCGAATGGGTCACAACCCGGCTCAGACACGATACCGAACGGCTCAAAAAAGAGACCGGGGCGAAGACTGCAGCTGAAAAGAGCTGGTATGTCAGTGATGAGGATTTGTTTGAATGATGAATAACGGAGGGAGATTCCCGCCGCAGCACTGGTTTGTTCATAAACTGATAAGCTAATATCATCCCCGGGGTTTTGCTTGTCTTACCCGGGGCCTCTTTTATTTTTTAATCCGAAGGGAGAGAAAATCTGAAGGCGAGTGGCTTTAGCTGTGAGCACGGCTCAGACGTGCTATGGGCTGCCTTATGGTCACAAACACCCACTCTGGAATGCATATATCTCTATCTGTGTACGCCCGCCGCCATCCGGCGGGCGGCGCCGCAGGCGCATCTGTGGGAAATCTGTGGTAATCTGCGTCCCGAGCCTACAGGCGAGCTCACAAAATGTGGCTGATTCAATTATGGGAAGAAAGAGCCGCATCAATCTGGCAGCGCAACGGGAAGAACATCCACACTAATATCCATAAAATCCCTCTCATCCCCGAGCGAGCCGCCCGCGCCCCGCGATTGACGAGAGCCGCAGGCTCGAAGTTGGAGCAGGCCCGAAGGGCATGCGGCTTAAGCGGGGCTAAAGCGCGGGTGAATAGGCTCGCGATTTGCGTAGATTCGCGTAGATGCGGCGAGCTTGCTCGCTTAGCGAAGCACGGCTCTGCCGTGCTGGTTTGCGGTTTTGATGCCCATACCCACTGTCCGTTACAACAACCCGCAAGCAAACCCGCATTGAATCTTACACCAACGACGAACAAAAACCCCGCAAAAAGAGAAAATAAGAGAATAATAACTGTCTCTACGAAATAATATTCCCGATACTGGTATACCCGCACCCGCCCTTCGCCGCACAGCCGACAGCAGATGCAGCCGGGATATCCGGAATCGTATCAACCCGTTCCCGCAGGCAGAAAGCCAGGGCAGGAGAGCGCATCCTATCTCCGCGAATCAGAAAATAGCGTGAGTAAAGACAGAAACGGCAAATCTCCGGAGACACCTCACACCCGTCGGGACGGGAGAGCTTCCCGTTTACAACCGGAATCTCATTCTCCGTCATAGAACAGGATGGAGTAACCGCTTTCAGCAAGGGTCTTTTCAATGAAGCTGCGTGAAGGGTCCTGCTCTGTCATAATTTTCTGATGCCAGAGCGAAATGAGAGAATCATCTTTGGTAACCAGGGAGAACTTCCCCTTTATCTTCCCGACCTCACTCCCGTCCCTGCTGATGCGCGCCGAGCAGCAGTGATAGCTTTCGCAGATAGTAAGCCGGTACGGGTGAATGGTACAGACATATTTGCCGTCGGCACGTTTTCGTACAAAATAACACGCCGAAGGATTCTGTTCCTGAACCGAGTGATCTGATTCAAAAAGCTCGCGGTACTCGGGAGTTATCAGCACCTGATGGATTTCACGAACGATATCATTTTTTACAACGAACCCGAAACGGGAAAGCTGCCGGTCCATCTTAACGATTGAATTAATCCCGAGACAGCACAGTCCACACTGCGTACATTCAAAGTTTCCAGCCATTACTGAATGTTTGGTTTTTCTGAATATATCTTTCTTATGTTTCTTCAATCTGTTTCATAAAATGAGACTGTACATTGAGTAATGAAAACACATACCGCATCCCATAAGACCACAAACCGGTGAACAACCTGAATAACAGAAAGAGTTGTTAAAAAATAGAGAAATATTCCGTTACACAATCTCCGGATACGTCAGATTCTTCGTATCAAATGAGGTCCCGAACAGCTCATTAAACTCTTCCAGAACACCCTCCGGGGTAATTCCCGGGAGAAGATCAGGATACTGCATCTTTAATACAGCCACAGCAGCTGCACAGGAACGCGGTCCATAGGTGATATCATTACAGATAATCCAGACCTTATCATTTTTAACCGCGGAAACCCCTGTAAATCCGGGGCGCGACTTCAGTTCGGCAAGAGCAGAGGCTGCCGTATCCATTAAATCCACAACTTTTATCACAACCTCTGGACTTGTTGCAACGACCCATTCATCAGACACCTTCGGAGACCCGTACTTGTCCAGAATATTTCTTCCGCCGGTGAGATGGATAAGCTGTCCGAGACCTGAGTCAATTCCCTGTGCATAATACGGGGAATAACTTTCGGCATAAATCGTCTGTGTGCCGCCCTCAGCAGTCTTTGCAGCGTCGGAGACCAGCTGCATAACCGCAGCATAATACACTGCGATATCATTCGCTTTTCCCGGGTTTCCGGAAAGTTTGCCGATTTCGTGTATGTCAGACACCATGGTTTCCGGTTTTGTGCAGTCAATATACACAATAGGGATGCCTGCGGCGGCAAGCATTTCCGCATTCTTTGGTTTCGATGAGGCATATCCTAAGACGAGGTCCGCCTTCAAAGCGATGAGAGTCTCAACATCCGGCTCATTCCACGTACCGACAACCTTTGCATCGGAATACATCGCAGCCTGCTCCGGGTTATTCTTAATTGACTGGGATATGCCGATTATTTTATCCGCAGACCCAAGCATATACAGGAT
>JAGHSU010000010.1 GCA_018065685.1 Candidatus Methanocorpusculum equi
TGCCGCATTACCTGACGGTCATTTGCCTGATAGATTTTCGCGGTTTCAAGCCAGCTTTTTTTCACCCGTTTGACTCCTTCAATAGTGCTTACCAGAATCGGAAAGATACATCCGATAACAATGATGAAGACAATCGAGGTCATTCCGATCCCAAACCATGCAAGAGAGAGCGGCACCCATGCGAGAGGGGGAATCGGACGGAAAATCTGAATCAGATCGTCGGTGAACTGTTCCCAGAACGGGTGGCTTCCGAGGAATATGCCAAGAGGCACTGCAATCGCACATGCTATCAGGAAACCAAGGCCCACACGCTCAATACTTATCAGTGTATTGGAGGCAAGACTCCCGATTCCGAAGACCTCCGCAAACGGTGTCAGAAGCTTTGAAAAGACCGAGTCTACCGTCGGGAGGATAAAGGGGTTGTTAATGAGTAAAGCGCAGACTTCCCAGATGCCGACAAGGATGACTGGAAGAATGAGCTTGAGATACCATTTCATAGATTGTGTTCCCTGTGATTATAATAAATGTATGTTATTTAAATGATATATGTTCACTGAAATGTTCCCTGTCTGATTCTCAGAGTCCGGATAAAAAAAGGTTATGCTCCCTTCATCGTAAAACCTGATTCCCTCGGTTGAAAGCGCATTCTTAAGCATCAGATCCTGAATGGTGTTTGCCTCCGGGATTGCAATGAGAAGCGGGTTTCCTTCTGCACTGCGCTTTTTGGCCCATGCGACAAACTCCTTCCAGTTGTTTACCGGAGCATTTGCAGTGGTAATCAGGGCGGAGCCTTCGGTCATTACAGGAGCCAGGATTTTTAATCCTTTCCGCGTATCAATGGAGCTAAGGAAGGGGGTAAGTCCTGCTACTGCATACTGAATGCTGTTTGTCTGCATCATTGTTGTAAGATTTGGACCGGCATTTCCCTGCACAAAGGAGACTTCGCAGATTTTCTGACCGTTTACGTAGAGTCCGGCACGCTCGACCTGACCGGATTTTTCCTCCTCGGGTTTCAGATAGGTGTTGCCGTTTTCTTTAAAGTATTCCCACTCCTTTACCAAAACAAAGAGCGGAGCATCATGGTCGCTTAAAAGATATCCTATCTTAATTTCATCCGCTGGTTTTGGTGTCGGATAGACACCGGACGCTGCAGCCTCTTTTGCTGCCTGGTAGATGCTCTGGTCATAGATGATTGCCTCAGTTTCTTTTCGGGAGGTCGATTTCAGCGTATCAATGAGGGATCCGATACTGCGGTAAATCTGAATGAAGGTATAGACATCGTCTCTCCATTTATCAGTCACTTCTGTTGTGAAGTGAATAGTGGGAATCGATGCTTGGGTGACATCAGTTCCTTTTACCGTGATATTTCCAAAAACAGGGTCGGTATCTCCGTATATCCAGTTTGCTGCATCTGCTGCTGCACGTTCCGGATGTCTGGTGATGTACTCGTCTGCTTTCATGAGGAGTGCTGTCAGAACAACCGCGAGGTCACGGTTTTTCAGCGCCTCTTCATTCGCACCAAAAACACAGCAGGGGTGTTCAGTCCACGTTTTTCCGTCGTTGCGCGGGAGATCCCTGGCATCACAAATGACTTTTCCAACTCCTGAAACTTCCGCAGCCGCTACATTCGGCTGCCAGTTTATGGCACAGTCTGTTTGTCCGAGGACAAGGGAATTTACCTGCATACCGGAGGCAATAACCACCAGTTCAACACCCGGCTGTTTTGATGTGTCTGCCTCCACGCAGCCTGCAGTAAGGATGACTGCAAGTATCAGCAGAATCCCTGCTCCAGTGAGAACCGCTTTTTTCTGCATAATCTTCCGCATAGTACTATTCGTTTCGTTTCTCAGATTATAAGATTAATTGTTGCCTTCAGGAAAAACGAAATCCGGACGCGTTTCCTCTTCGGGAAACACACGTAAGACAGTGATCAGAATTATTACAAAATAATTCCAAAAAAAGAAGTGTGTTTTTTGTCTCAATCAGGCGGATTTTATCTTATAGGTAATGCCTGCTGATTCAAGCGCATCTTTGAGCTGTACGTCCTGGATGGACTTGACCTGCGGGATTGCGATAATCAGGTTCTTTCCCGCGGCACTTCTATCCTTTGCCCATGCAACAAATTCATTCCAGTTGTTTGCCGGTACATCTGCTGCGACAACAAGGGCTGAGCCTTCGGTCATAATGGGTGCGAGAATCTTTAACCCGGGCTTTGTGTCGATTGAGGAAAGGAACGGAGGTGTTCCTGCCACAGCATACTGGATGGTGTTGGTCTGCAGCATTGTCATAAGGTTCGGGCCCCCGTTTCCTTCAACAAGGGATACATTACAGACCTTCTTTCCGTTAACATAGAGTTCTGCCTTATCAATCTTTCCTGTTTTATCTGCTTCCGGCTTTAAGTATGCGTTGCAGTTGTCCTTGAAGTACTCCCAGTTCTTTAAGAGAACAAAGAGCGGGGCGTCGTGGTCGCTTGGGAGGTGGCCGATGGCAATGTCCTTTGACACGGGCTCCGGGAGGGCGCCGGCGTTTAGTGCCTCAACTGCGGTCCGGTACGGTTTAAAGTCGTAGATAAGTTTCTCTGTCTCTTCACGTGATGTGTTTTTGAGGTTGTTTACAATTGTTCCAAGGGTCCGCTGTGTCTCAAGGAACTCGCGGTTGCTTGCAAGCCAGGTGTCAGAAATCTCCGTGGTGAATCTGATTGTCGGAAGGGATGCTTTAATGATTGAGGTGCCGCTGACTGTTTTGTCGCCGAATGTCGGGTCGGTGTTTCCGTAAAGCCAGTCTGCAACGAATGCTGCGGACTTATCCGGGTGCTCCGTAATGTATTCGTTACCGAGAAGCATCAGTCCTGTTAACACTGCTGCGAGGTTGTTGTTTTCAACTCCCTGTTCGTTTGCGCCAAAGACACAGCAGGTGTGTCCCTCCCATGTCTTTCCGTCGGAACGCGGAAGGTTCTGGGAATAGCTGATGACCTTTCCGATACCTGACTCGGTCGCGGCTGCGATGTTTGGCTGCCAGTTGATCATTCCGTCAATCTGCCCCATGCCAAGTGAACTTACCTGCTGGCCTGCGGCAATTTCGACCACTTCAACCGTGGGTTTTCCGGAGGTGTCTTCTCCGACACATCCTGCAGTCAGAATAACTGCGAATGCGAGGAGCAGAACGCCTCCTGCGAGAAAGAGTTTCTTCTGCATACTTATATTTTTGACATATCTATTATATTAAATGATTGTCATTCTCTGTATAAT
>JAGHSU010000133.1 GCA_018065685.1 Candidatus Methanocorpusculum equi
GATTAAGACAGGCAGTAACTTACAGATGTGTGCCGGAGGCGACCTGCAGATGCTTTCTGTGGATTACTCGGCAGATGTGTGTTGTATGTACTGTTCTATGCACCAATGCTTTGCCCGGACAGCGGGCAGATGAAAAATGTGCCTGATGCGCGAACATCAGGCGGTACCAAATTCCCTCTCTTAAGAAGAAAACAGCAATATCTTCCGGGAAACTATTCGTATACCCTGTCAGAATATCTTTCCCTATTTCTTTTCCATCCGGTTTTGGATACTCTGGTTTTGGATACTATACTCTATAGATGTGAAAGAGGCCCCTCATTCTCATATTCACGCATACTTTTCCCGGATTCTCTCAAGCGTTCCTCTAAGACTTCCGTCGCCTGTCACCTCCGGCACAACCCCTGCTATTTTCATCGCATTTGCCGTAATCTCCCCGATTGCCATCGGGAGAAACCCGTCCATATCCGGAAGTACCGCATCAGAAAATGACTTTGTACTGGTAAAAAGAACCGCGTCGCATCCGTCAAGCGAAAGCGGCACGCCTGATGCCCGAAGCGAATAAATCCGGTACTCGTAGGCAAGAGCTCCCGCATCACTGATTGAATCAGAGAGTTCCTTATTCGGAACATCTGCACGGGGGATGCCGATGCGTTTTCCTGATATCCAGTCACCCAGATAGGAGACGAAATCCCGTGAATAGTATGAGGAAAGCATCTCTGCCATCAGCCCGTATGAGCGGAGCGTCTCTGTCGTCTTCGGACCAATCCCTATTACGCGGTATGTTCTGGAGACAGCACGGTCAAGGAGAGGGGCGACATGTTCTGCAGCGTATGCGCTCGTGAAAAAAACAGCATCGAACTCTCCGCTGTTTGCATCGATTACAAACTGCTGCATGATATTGGGCTTCAGTTCCGCGACAAGGGGGGACACTGTTTTTACCGTGTGACCGAATGAGGCAAACAACTCTTCATCATCCTTTTCTTTTCCGGCAAGACGGGTTACGGCAATCTTCATTGAACAGTATTGGCGCGGAGAAGAGTTAAACTGATTGATTGCATAGCGCTTTCAAAAAATAAAGGTAACCATTCAGCCAACATTCTTTATCGTCCTGTTACTGAGAGTGGATATGGGCAACAAGAGCGCTGACCCCGCAGACTGGGGAAAGAAATTCCGCCCCTCGGGATAAACCCGAGGGGACGCTAACCACTCGGAATTTCTTTCCCCCCATCGATATGAATGAAGTAAATATTATCTAACCAGTTGGAGCGACCACTCTGGATAAAATTACCTGTCCTTTCCTCAGTCTGTGAGGGGCGAGGGGCTTTAGACGCGAGCCATGAGCCAGTCTCTGACTGGCGATTCAGCGCTCTTGTTGCCCATACCCCCTCTCAGTTACAACAACTACGAAGAACACCCGCGGGATGCTACTGGATAGTTACAAATAAAGATAACTGACACTCCGGCTTTGCCCAAGGAAACACAACTAGAAAGGATATTCCGGAAATTACACCGACCATTCATTCGTGAATTGACGAACAGGCTTTTATTTATGGAATGATAAATATGTATTCATGAAACCTGGTCTCAGGCATCAGCTCGCCGAAAAGATGGCAGGTGAAATCACCTTATCCGAATCTCCCGGAAAGGCGCTGAAAAAATGGCGTGAGAGCTTCCAGATTCCTCCGGGCATTCTGGCCGAGGAACTTGGCGTCTCACCGTCTGTTATCAGCGACTACGAGAGCGGAAGACGAAAAAGCCCGGGAACTGCGGTTGTGGGAAAGCTCGTCGGGTCCATCCTTGATATCGATGAGAAAAACGGTGCGCCGAATATCAGAAAGTTCGGGAAACTTTTATTCTCGGACTATGACGACAACACCATTCTGGATATCAACGACTTCCCGACATCGGTTCCTATAGAAAATCTCTCCGGAGCTCTTGAATGCAGGCACATCTGCGGCAGCATGGATGCGCAGATATTCGGCTACACCGTGGTAAACAGCGCAAATGCGATTTTAAATCTCTCACCAAGTGAGTTTAACCGCATCTACGGCTGGAGTACCGAACGTGCAATCATATTTACGGATGTATCGACAGGAAAGTCCCCCATGATTGCAATACGGGTCACCCCGTTTAAACCGAGGTATGTCATCTTCCAGGGAATTGAAGCAGAAGACATCCATCCCCTGGCAAAACTGCTGGCACAAAGAGACCATATCACGGCTCTTTCAACAACGCTTGACGTCGAAGAAATCATTGTACGGCTGAGGAAAATAAAATGGTAGGAATAATAACATACGGTGCATACATCCCCCGTTTCCGCATCACAGTTGAAGAGATTGCGCGTGTATGGGGAGCAAATGCAGCAGAAATCTCCGGAGGTCTTGGAGTTCTTGAAAAGGCCGTTCCGGACTATGATGAAAACACCGCAACGTTTGCGGTCGAAGCAGCACGGGCAGCCCTCAGAAGAAGAGAGGTTAACCGTGATGAGATAAAAGCAGTCTATGTCGGGTCGGAGTCACACCCGTATGCGGTAAAACCGACTGCGGTAACTGTAGGTGAAGCAATCCGGGCGACCCCCTCTATGACCGCAGCGGATTATGAGTTCGCCTGCAAAGCAGGAACTGCAGCCATTCAGACATCGATGGGACTTGTATCATCTGGCATGATGAAGTATGCGGTGGCAATCGGTGCAGACACCGCACAGGGAGCTCCGGGAGACGCTCTGGAGTATACGGCGGCAGCAGGAGGGGCCGCATACGTCATCGGATGCGATGACCCGATTGCAGAGATTAATGACACCTGCTCGTTTACGACCGATACCCCGGACTTCTGGCGGCGCGAGGGCGAGGACTATCCAAAGCACGGCGGAAGATTCTCAGGAGAACCCGGATACTTTAAGCATGTGGAAACTGCGGCACGGATGATGCTTGAAAAGAGGGGCACAAGACCATCGGACTACACCTACGCGGTCTTCCACCAGCCGAATGCAAAGTTCCTGCAAAAAGCCGCAAAAGCACTCGGATTTACGCTGGAGCAGATAAAGACCGGACTTCTCGTGCCGCGTCTTGGAAACACCTACAGCGGGGCTGTCCCCTTAGGTCTTGCGGCAGTTCTTGATGTCGCAAAACCGGGTGACAGAATCTTTGTTACGAGTTACGGAAGCGGAGCCGGGTCTGACTCGTTTGATATAACAGTCACGGATGCAATCCTGGATAAAATCGACCGGAACAAAGCGCCCTCGGTTGAAGAGATGCTTGCAAAGAAGAAATATCTCGACTATGCTGTTTATGCACGGCATAAAGGAAAAATAAAGGTGTGATACAAATGAAAGAAGTAGCAGTAATAGGGGCCGGGATTACAAAGTTCGGCGAGCGGTGGAACTCGTCCCTTCGTGAACTCTGTACCGAGGCGGGAACAGCCGCTCTTGATGACGCAAATGTTTCAGGCAGTGAGATAGATGCCCTCTTTGTCGGTTCCATGTCCGCAGGGCGTTTTATCGGACAGGAACATGTAGGCGCCTTAGTCGCGGACTACGTGGGCCTTGGAGGAGACCTGCATACTCCGGCAACGAGAATTGAAGCTGCATGCGCCTCGGGAGGACTTGCGTTCCGTCAGGCAGTAGCCGCAGTGGCATCCGGGATGTCAGATATGGTAATCGCAGCAGGGGTTGAAAAGATGACCGATGTCGGTGATGCAACAGATGTTTTGGCAGGCGCTGCCGACCGGGAATGGGAGAGCTTTGCAGGTGCTACCTTCCCGGGTCTTTATGCGATGATTGCATGCGACTACATGCACAAGTACGGGCTTACCCGCGAAGAACTGGCGCAGGTTGCGGTAAAGAATCACTACCACGGGGCACGAAACCCGTATGCGCATTTCCAGAACGAAATCACTCTTTCGACGGTGATGAACTCAACTCTGGTTGCATCCCCGCTTCGTCTTTTTGACTGCTCCCCGGTATCTGACGGTGCGGCAGCAGTTGTGGTCTGCTCGATGGAGCGGGCAAAAGAGTTTACCGATACACCGATAAAAGTACTTGCATCAGCACAGGCAGGAGATACGATTGCGCTCCACGACCGCCCGGACTTTTCAACAATGGGGGCAACAGTTGTCGCCGGAAACAAAGCCTTTGAGCAGGCAAAACTCGAGCGGAAGGATATTGATTTCGTCGAGGTTCACGACTGCTTTACGATTGCCGAACTCTGTGCGATTGAAGACCTCGGATTTGTGAAGAAAGGAACTGCAGGAAAATTCACGGCAGACGGGGAGACCATGATTGGCGGAAAACTCCCGGTTAACACCTCAGGAGGTCTGAAAGCCTGCGGGCACCCGGTAGGAGCTACCGGCATCAAGCAGGTCTGGGAGGTTGTCCGGCAGCTCAGAGGAGAGGCAGGAAAGCGTCAGGTGGATGGAGCAGAAACAGGTATGACACAAAATGTCGGCGGGACAGGCGCTACCGTTGTCACGCATATCTTCGGGAGGGCATAACAATGACAGTAGCACGATTCTGGAGAAAGATTCCGCAGAGATACAATCTGATCGGAACAAAATGCGAGGTGTGCGGACACACATTCTTCCGGGAAGGGCAATCTGTCCGCACTGCCGCCGCGACGGAAAGATGACGGAGATTCAGTTCTCCGGCGAAGGAAAGGTCCTGACCTACTCGGTGATTTATTCATCCGCGGACCAGTATGCGGCGATGAAGCCGTATGTGCTTGCAATTGTCGAGCTTGAAGAGGGGGCA
>JAGHSU010000156.1 GCA_018065685.1 Candidatus Methanocorpusculum equi
GAGGATGCTTCCAAAGGTTACAAGACCGATTGCCTGAAGCGGACGGTAGTTTAAAATCCGTGCTATAATTGAGGTGGTCATAGCTCCTGACCCCTGCAGCGGAATGTACATAAAGATGAGAAGCCCCGCACTCGAGAGGTTTTCTATCCACGGCTTTTTCCGGAGCACTTTGTCCGCACTGCGCATAATCCAGCGGAACCAGCCACCTATCAGCGGAATTTTGAGGAGCAGGTCGAAGTTTAACGTGATGAACAGGGCAACAAGGAAGTCGAGGATGACAATTCCTGCAACAACCGTCCATAAGGGATACCCTCCGAGTGCTGTACCTGTCGGAATGGAAATAATGGATGAAACAAGCCCTACTACAGCAGGGCCGCCGATGAGTGCTGCAGGGATAATGGTCTCTTTTCCAAACGGGGGGACCATATATGCAATCATAAGCCCTGCAAAGACGAGAAACTCGGGACTTACCAGAGCACCCTGTGCCGGCAGGAAGACGAACCAGAAGAAGAGCGGCATTAAAGCGCCGAGTGCAATGGGTCCTAAAAGAAAGAGCACACGCTTTCCAATCAGAAATGCCCAGTCTTTTCCGCTGCGTTGCGGGGCTGACTCCCCGGCTCCGGGGAGAGGATTTTCGTTTGTCATGAATTTTTGCGGTGTGTATTGTATGGAGATTTTGCTGAAGGAAACATCGATGAATGCATGAATCCGATTAAGGGAATGAAATTTATTAACTATAATATTCGTCCGCAGACCTTATATTTTTACGGAAATCGTCTTACACCCCTGCCTGTTTCCGCGCAAAAAAACGGAGGTTTGCCGGAAGAAGAGTCCGGCAGTTTCAGAGTATAGTTACATCTTCACCGGTCATTTTACCCATAGCTTCCATAAATGCACGGATTTTTCCTGATATCTTCTTCGCTTGCGGTGCTGCGGCACATTACAGAGAATGGAGTTCCGTCGTCGAGTATATCGATACCTGCAAGCCGGTACCCGTAGCGTTCATAGAGGCGTATCCGTGCCAGCCGCTGCCACTGATTTTCAGCATCCTCGGAGGGTGTTTCCACGGCAAAAAAGATAAGGTGTGATGCAAATTTCCTGTTGAAAAACTCTATTGCACGGCTTCCGAAACCTTTTCCGCGGCACTCTTCTGCAACGGCGAGATGAAGGAAGTATGCGATATCATCCGTGAAGAGTGCAATCATGTATCCAACGGTACGCGATTCGTACACAAGAGCCCATTCTTCGAACTGCACCTCGGGGGGGGAGCAGATCCGGGAGTTTTGAAATCTCTGTCTGCTCATTTTCCGGAAATGAGTAATAAAATATTTCCATTGCCGCATCACGGCGCTCGGGACATTCTGCAAGCGGCAGAATCTGAAAGGAGTCTGCACCGGAGGAATTCTGTTCTGTTGTCATCAGGAATATTGTATGGTCGTCTTTGTTAAAATACATTTTGCATTCCGGAAATGCCCGGATAACCCGTTGTCAATGCAAACATTATATCTATTCGCGTCAAATATATTTGTACTGAAATGTCCGAATTAATTGTCTCCATCTCAACACACTCCCTTGCCTCACGCCCGCTCGCGGAGGCGCTTGAACAGCTTGCCCCCCATACATCCGCCGTAGAACTGATGAACGACGGTCTGCACTACACAACAGATGCTGCACTTCTGTCTTCCTTTTCCTTCCGGTATTCCATCCATGCGCCGGCACGAAGTGTTAATATCTCCTCGGTTCTTGAACCCATCCGCCGCGCCTCGGTTGAACTGGTTGATGAGTCTTTGGGGCTTGCAGCAGAATGCAGCGCATCACATGTTGTGTTTCACCCGGGATACTATACGTTTAAGGAGGAGTATGAAAAGTCAGTTTCTGCCCTGAAAACATCCCTCAAAGAGATTAACCGTTTTGCGGAGGAGGTGGGTGTACAATGCTGTGTTGAAAATATGGGCAAGTGGGGATATTTCTTCCTGAAGTCCCCGGAGGACCTTGAGCTGACCCGCGGGACCGCATTCTGTCTTGATATCGGGCACGCAAACGAGTGCGGATGCCTCGCTGAATTTTTGCAGCATCAGTTTTCCGCGATTCATGTACATGACAATGACGGGACCTCGGATGCACACCTCGGATTGGGGAAGGGAAACATCGACATAGCGGCTGTTGTGGATGCGGTTAAACGAAACCATATCACATCCCCGGTTGCGGAGTGTGCCGCTCTCGATGCGGCAGTGGAGACAAAATCGCTGCTGGAAAAGCTGCTCGGATAAGAGCAGTTTTTTCCACGGATGTTAATTTTATTTATTTAATTCACCTCACAAAATACCCATACTATTTTAAACCTTGAAGGCCTATTATATGCAGAGAGTATGAAACACAGCGTATCTCTTGTATCCCTGTTTGTTCTTTTCCTTCTCATCTGCGGAATCTGTGCATCTGCCGCCGCGGCTGAGGAGACACGAACGTTTACCGATGACCTCGGGCGGACCGTTGAACTGCCGGTAACCATTGACAAAGTCATCCCGTCGGGACGTCTGGCACTATCGGTTCTGATTGCCTATGACCCGGAATATCTCGCCTCCTGCGGGGGCGGACTGCCCGCAAATGCGGACCGGTATCTTCCGGCGGTTGCCGCACTGAATCTTCCAAAGACCGGCGCCATTTTTTATTCCGGAGGCACGGTAAATTATGAGGAGGTTATGCAGCTTGCAGCCCGCGGGGCGGATATCTTTATTGATGTCGGACAGAAAACAGAGGGGATTGGAGAATCACTCGATGAATTTACCCGGATTTCAGGCATCCCCGCGGTTTTTATCAGCCAGAACTCGTTAGCTGAGATTCCCTCCTCCTACCGGAAAATCGGGGAAATTCTTGGCGAAAATGAGCGCGGAGAGGAACTGTATGCATACATGAAGAACTGGATTGATACCTTTGAGACCGGGATGCAGTCGGTTAATAAGACCACTGCTGCGCAGATTAATGTGATTGACGGGAACAATTATTATCTTCTCGGAGGATTTAATGAGGATAAATCCCTCGGCTATCAGTCTACGGCTCTTTCCACATTTGCGGACAACGTAATTGCTGCAAAGACGCCAAAGGGTCTCGGGGATATCTACGGTATGGAAACGGTGCTTCGCATCTTTTCGGAAAAGGATCCCGAATATATATTTATTGCAGGCTCCCCGGAACACCGGTATTTCCGGGACTTTCTCTCGAATTCCTCATTTGCCGGACTATCTGCCGTAAAGAACGGGCATGTGTATGAGATTCCAAAGGACTGCCCTTACATCTGGACCGCGATGCCGTTTTCGGGATGGGGTATCTGCGGGATGATCTGGATTGCAAACATTCTGTATCCGGAGACATTTAATTATGATGCAAAGGAGAAGGTGCAGGAGTATTATCAGAAGATGATCAGGTATAATCTCACGGATGCAGAGTATGATGCGCTTACAAATGTGAGTGTGCCTGCATCAACGCCGGGTCCGGTTGCAGGAGTGCTCGCGGGGCTTGCGGCAGCAGCTCTTGTGTTTGTGAGAGGGAGGAAAGAGTAGGCAGATTCTTTTTTGAGATTCCAAATCACAAACCGGAAAACTCTGTCACAAACCCGCTATTAAAACCCGCATACTATTAACCTCCGGCAGCAAATAACATATAAATGACAAACGAATACGACACAGTCACCATCTCATTCTCCGGCGAAGAGTTCCGGGAACTGGAAACAAAAGCAAAAAATGCGGGAATTCCTGTTGAAGAATACATAACCCGTATGATTGACGAAGAAAGAAAACGTGACGAACTGAGAAAGAAAGGAAAGAAACACTAAAACCGGACACGCAGAAAAATAATCGTTTTTCGCCCCGGAACACCTGTCCATATACAAACCAGCCGCTGTCATCCCATGGATAATACAGCAGCGTGAGTCGGATTTATTAGACAGAAAAAAGAAACAAAGATACACAGAAACGAAAAGGGGCCGGAAAACACGAACTCCATACCCATAAAACACCGGGGCGTCATCGGACTCGCCGCAGTCGGTGTAATCGCAGCGCTTTTATCCGCAGTAGCTGAGGCCCTCTACACCCCGCTTGTCAAACTCACCTCAGCGGATGCAGGAGTTCTGATGTCAGTTGCCTTCATCTTCTTCGGCGCAGGGTGCGGCTCTCTTATGATTCTTCTCCTCTGGAGAAAATCAAAAGCGGTCTTTGACCCCAAACGGCATCTGCGAAAAGAGGATGCGGGAAAATTCATTGCAATCGTCATCTTATCCCTGCTCTCATTCGGCATCGAGATCATAGGAATCCAGATGGTACCCGGAGGGGAGGCCTCCATTCTCCAGAACGTCATCACCATCTCAACGGTTCTGCTTGCAGCTCTCCTGCTCAGGGAAAAAATATCCGGACGTCTTGGCATCGGAGTTATATTAATCATCATGGGAAGCATCGCCCTCTCGGTTACAAACATAACTGCACTCTCATTCTCACCAGGGGCATTAATTATCATCGGCTCATGTTTCATCACAGGACTCCTTATCGTCACCATGAGATTGCTTGCAGACAGAAACCCGGTTGAAACCATGATTCTTCGCGGATTCGTCGTCGGGACGATTGCACTCATTGCTGCACTCTGCATGGGAGAAGCGTTTCCGGACCTCCCGAATGCCATAGGCCTCATGACCGCAGGATTTGTCAGCTGCGGCTTATCCCCAATGTTTCTGATGTACGGCCAGAGGTACCTTGGTGCTGCGGAGTCAGGGGCAATCTACGGCATCTACCCCCTGATAGGAGTGCTCCTTGCGCTCCCCATCCTTGGAGAAATGCCTTCCCCGGCACTTCTTGCAGCCCTTATCCTCTTCATTCCGGGAATGTACTTTGTCATTACAAAAGCAGGCGCGGCTTCGTCCGGGACGAAAGAAGGACAAAAAGAGAGAGGCGGAAACGAGGCCCGGGATGAAACCGCCGGAGGGGCTCCGGATGCTTATACTGCAGAAGCAGCAGGGGCAGGGGCTTCAAAGAATTCACACGGTGCCTGGAAATCCGCGGAACAAAATCCTGCAGTAAATGGGAGTCCGGTATTTGCGGGGTGTATCACATCACTTGGATTCCTGCTGCTTGCAAAAATATTCATCACAGCGTTCATCTGCGGATACAGCGAAGTGTCCTTTTTCACCGTCATGAATGCACAATTCCCTCCGGGTATCTTTGATGCAGTACTGCTTGTATTCATCGGACTGATTCTGCTGTTTTCCGGACAAAATCGTGTGCAGGCACTCTATTTCACCGGCTTCGGGGCAGCTCTCCTCATCTGTCTGCATCTCCCTGCAGCCGGTGAGTGCATACCGGTGATTCTGCTGCTGATATTGGGAATCATACATGTGCTGCAGCGCAGTCTTCCCCTTCTGCCGTCATTTCTGCTGGCAGGAGGGGCATTTGCAGCACTGCTCTGCAGCCATCTTACAGCCGTTCCCGAAATCCAGACGACAATGCTTCTCCTGACCGCAGGGTGTGCTGCAGTCGCTTTATACCTGGCCGCTGCCGTTTTTGCGGAGAAAAGGAAACTGCCGGTGTTTTAAACAGGTGTTTTAAAAACAGTATCTTTCCGGATGATACAGCAAACTATGTATATCACCCACAGATAAAAAATAGAACTAAGAAAACAGAAAAAAGAAAACAGTGAAAAACGGGAACCCGCTTTCGCTTAACCGCTCTCACTTACTTCCACGCATCAACCATTGCCGTCCGTTCGGCAACCAGTTCCCCGATACGCTCTTCCCCCGTCACCGAGAGTTCCTCTTCGGAGATGTCAAACTCGCGCATCAGGCGCCTGGTATCCGCAGGCGGCACATCACACACGGAGATAATCTCTTTTAGCATCGCCTCCGCACGCGCCTCGTCTCCTTCGAGGATTACCGCATAGACTGCATTCTTTCCCTCATGCAGACCGAACTTTGCGGCAAGGGAGCACTGACGCTGTCCCGACACATAGACGAGCACCTCCATCGCAAGGGTCCGTGCAATATTTTCTCCTGCCGCAAATGAGCGCTGTGCATGCAGCACCGCGGACTCGATGTGCGAAACGCCCGCGGTCTTTTCCGCGTCAATTACCACGATCACCGAGCCGCAGACATCTGCTGCATCGTTTATTTTCGAAAGTGTGTCAGAGACATTCTTTACCTCAACCTTTCCGCTGAATATCCGCATTGTGTTATCCTCCGTTAAAAATCAAACAGTGTCGGCTGTTTTTTATCTGCCTTATCCATCTTATTCGCCTTATTCGTTTTATCTGCCTTATCTGTCTCATCTTTATCTGTCCGCGGTCCTTTATCTTTTTTCCGCTCCCGCACCGCAGCCCGTGCTTTTCTTTCCTGCGGCCCCCTCACTTCATCTTCTCTGTCCCCTTCATTCTCCCTGTCTCCTATATCACCTCTGTCCCCTTCATTCTCCCTGCTCCGTTCATCCTCTTCATCCTCATCGAAACCGGACGCCTCGTCCGCAACACGGGACGAACCCAAGATTTTCCGCTTTGCCTCGGCAAAGACCTCCTCTGCAACAGCCGTTCCAAGAATTGGTACAACCGACGCCTTACCTGCCTTCAGAAGAGAGGCGGGGTCTGTGATGCCGCGCTCGAAAAGCCGTCTCGCACGCACACGCCCGATGCCTTTTAAGGAGATTAAGGGGATTAACTCTTCCCTGATACCGTTTTCCACACGAATCTCAAGCCGCTTTACATCCTCCTCAAGCGCGGGGGCAAACTCATGTGCGATGCGGGATGCCGCGTGCAAAAGCCACTTCAGGTTCTCGACTGCGGCATGAACATCCCCGCTTCCGATGCTGTACCGTTCGGAGATCATCTCTTCAGGTGTCTCGGAGATCCACTCTTCAAGCACCGCAGCGCTTTTAAGAGCACCGAAGAACTCCTCGGAAAGCTCCTCGAACCAGAGTTCCTCCCCGCGGGCCGCTAAAATATCATCGACCAGCCGCTCATCTGATGCCTTCAGATAGAAGCGGAACATGTCAGGCGTCATGCAAAGGAGGTGCAGCACTGCAAACGCGGAAAAGGAGTCGTTTGCATGTGCAGCAAGGACTGCTTTTATCATGAGTGCGGACTCGGGCGCCAGATAGAGTTTTGAGGAAAGCGAACCGAAGTACGTGGAGGATACTGCGTCTCCGACAGACTCTATCATCTCTGCATCCTCAAGGAATGAGAGGGCACTTTCGATATTTTTATCGAGTCTGCGGTGTACCACCTTCTGACTCGCGTAAAACGACCGCTCCATAAATGCGGAGATGTCGGACCGCGTCTCCGCAAACCCGGTCGCTATGAGAGCAAGGAGGTGTGCACGAAGCTCGGTCTCCCGCTGGCACTGCGACTTAATTTTTTCCGCAGGAGCATCAATGAAATCCTCGAAGAGGTCATCAACGCGGCCCTCATCCTTTGCGATGAGCACCGCCTCCCCGTATGGGTCGAGGTGCGGACGTCCTGCACGTCCTGCCATCTGCCGGTACTCCATCACGGGAATCGGATTCATCCCGAGATGCGCATCATAGCGCTGGTAGTCACGGATGATGACACGCCGCGCCGGAAGATTTAATCCCGCAGCAAGCGTCGGGGTGGATGATATAACAAGAATATCTCCTTTCCGGAATCCCTCCTCGACTGCGACGCGTGCCGCCCGCGGAAGACCCGCGTGGTGGAATGCGGCACCTTTTCTGACAGAATCTGCGAGTACCTTTCCGGAGGCTGTTGCATCCGCTTTTTCGATTTGTGCCGCGTATGACTCAAGTGCGGGAGATGTCCGCTTCAACGCGGATGCCGCACGTTTTGCATACGCCTCCGCAGAGCGTCTGGACGAGACAAAGACCAGACACTGCCCCCCTTCCTCCACGGTATCCAAAAGAAGATTGATATCATCATCCTTTTTGACCGGGGGCACCTCACGTTTTCCTTCATGAAACCGGATTTCCCCGTTGTAAAACACCCCTTCCCTGAGGTCCACCGGCCGCCATTCGCTTGTAATCAGCGCCGCATCAAGCCATTTGGCAAGCTCTTCGGGGTTTCCCATCGTGGCAGAGAGACCGATTATCTGCATTTCCGGGTTCTGGTGCCTGAGTTTTGCAATCACCATCTCAAGCGTTGCCCCGCGTGATTCATCCCCGATTAAGTGAATCTCATCGACGACCAGCAAAGAGACCCGTTTTATCCATTCTGCCCGGTTCCGCAGCAGAGAATCAGTCTTTTCCGAGGTGGCAACCACAATGTCGTAGCGCCCGAGATACTCATCCTTCTGGTCAGGATCCCCTGTTGCGATACCTACTGACACTCCTTTTCCTGAAAAATCCTCATACTTTTCCGATGCAAGCGCCTTTAAGGGGACGATGTAGAGGCATTTACCCCCTGCCGCAATCTCCTTCTGCATGGCACACTCGGCAACGAGCGTCTTTCCGGAAGCGGTAGGAATGGCCGCCAATATGTTTTTCCGTTCGAATAAACCCGCTTTTACGCATTCCTCCTGCGGGGGATAGAGACCGGTAATCCCCGCCTTCAGATACACGGTGCGCAGGCGGTTTGGAATCGGCAAAGAGTCTATTTTCATCATACGAGCCTGATTTGCATTAACCCCTTCATTTCGAGTGGAACACTGGAAGATTCATATCCATCATATAAGTCTTTTGAGAGGAGATTTCAGTAGTAATAGGTCATAATATCCATTTTTGCCTCTTTCCGTTTCCGGTCGAGGAAATTAAAGACCGTATTGTGCTCGGAACCGTTTATGAGCATGGAAATCGCGGTGTGCGCATCGGCTGTCTGGTCAGGAAGGCCTATTATTGCGACCGTTTTGCCGTAAACCGAGATTCTGGTGCCTGTCATGTTCTCTATCTGTTCCCGTGCTTTTCCCTCTTTTCCGATGATGCGGCCTCTGATGCGCGCGAGCTTTCCCGGCGTATCAGCGACATCTGTGACATCGATGATGTCCAATATCATTTCCTCGTCTTCCATGAGTTTTTTCGCCCGTTCCGGAGAGAATCCGCGGCCGATTGCCTTGATGACCTCCATTGACTCAATCTCTGCAAGGGAGTTTTCTTCGTTCGTTAACGTGACAAGACCTGTCTGGCTGTCAACTTCGAGGGTTACATTCAGGAATTTTTCGAGATTCCGCTTTGTTTCCCCTCCTTTTCCGACTAATGCCCCGATTCTGTCATTCGGGATTTTTATTTCCTGTGTCATGATGATACCTTGTGTGTATGTTTGCTGCAGTACTGTGTCTGTATTACGTCTGTGTGTGTTTGTATGTGTTCGTATATGTTCGTATGTCTTTCGACAGACTCCCGTTTTAAGCCGGGGATGTGCTTAAATCTCGAAAAACTCCTTTCCGACGACATCGCGGAAGACCTCGTGCGGGTCGCGGACCTCACACTGTTTTTCAAAGAAATGCGTGATGTTTGCAATATCCCGGAAGAGAAACCGGTATGCTCCCGGGTGATCGGGAGTTACCGCCTGTGCCATGTCAATGAGGATTAATCCGTCGGGACCTGATAAGATGTTGTATCCCGAAAGGTCCCCGTGAACCAGTTTTGCACCCCGGTAGAGGTTTTTGATGATGTCAATTGCCTCGGCATAGGTCTCTTCAGGCGATGCGGGAAGCTTTTGTCTCATCTGCGGATAGGGAATCCCTGACTCCCCCATAAACTCCATGATAAGGATGTTTCTGTCAAAAGCGCAGGGTGTTGGCACCCGGATTCCTGCCTCTTTTGCACGCGAAAGGTTGCTGAACTCCTTTTTGGTCCATGCGAAGATGAGGTCCTTGTGCGAGTGCCTGATGCTCGAAAACCGGGGGTCTCCTGTGATGTACTCGCTCATGCGGGTGAAGTTCCCGGTTCTGATGCGGTAGATTTTAACCGCTGCATCACAGGTGACCGGCACTGCAGCTGCGGCTTCTCCGGCACCTTCCCCGGCACCATCTCCTGCGGCATTCTCTGTCTCCGCTTTTCCATTCTCCACTCTTCCGGCGAGGAAGACATTTGCCTCCTTTCCGGATGATATTGAACCACCAAGCGATGAAATAACATTTTTCTGCACAAGTTTGTAGAGTGAGAGAAGCGTTACCTCGTCAAAGACCTCGTCCGTTACCTTCATTGAATCCTCATCCTTGATGCGGATTCCAAGGTCGGAGAGTTTTCTGTCAAGTTCTTCGATACGGCGCGTGTTCTCGTGGTTTTCAAAAGAGGAACGGCGGTTTTTGTGTGAGGAGGTCATAGGCGGTGATTGTCTGGTGATTTTTTTAGCGGAAGATGTGACTCTCCTGCGCTGTATACATGTTGTATTTAAAAGGTATTAAACTTTCAGGATACAGAAGGAGTCAGCGTCCCCGTAAAACCGCAAACAGCATATCTGGTAAAAACCAATATATTATCATAAATGTACAGCGACACCGAACGGGAAAAATCATGCGGCGCGGTCATCTGGAGGGTAACCCCCTGGGGGCATGAGTATCTCCTCATTCAGCACAGGCGTCACTGGAGTTTTCCCAAAGGACATGTGGAAGGTGCCGAGACAGAAAAAGCAACAGCACTGCGGGAGGTAAAAGAGGAGACCGGGCTTGATGTGGCGCTCGACGGCAGGTTCCGCAAAATAGTCTCCTACCAGACCCAGAAGGGAAATATGAAGGATGTAGTGTTCTTTATCGCAACACCGATAGGAGGCGTGGAACGTCCGCAGCTTGAGGAGATAAACGATCTGAAATGGTTCACTTTCAGAAAAGCCCTCCCGCGTGTCACCTTTGAAACGGACAACGCGGTGCTCTGTGCTGCGGAAAAATACATACACGCTCATAACCGCAAATTCATACACGGCACATCCGACGAAGGAAAACCAATGATACCTTACTCTGATATCGTAGACGAACTCAAAAAACGCGGCATACAAAAGACCGCAGTCCAGCTCCCCGAAGGACTCAAACGCTTCACACCGGAACTCTGCCGCGTCCTGAAGGAAAACGGCATCTCATGCATCATAAGCGGTGACCCCTGCTGGGGTGCGTGCGACTTATCGCTCGATGTGGCAGTTGATGCCGGATTTCTGGTGCATGTCGGCCACACACCGGTAACAAAAGAGGAAAATGTGCTCTACATCCCCTACCGCAGAGATATCAGCTCCGCAGTTCTTGAAAAAGCGGCTGAAACCTTAAAGGTCTTCAAAAGCGTCAGTGTAACCACAACAATCCAACACTCGCACCAGATAGAAGCAATTGCAGAGTCCTTAAAAGCGCTCGGCGTACATGCGGTAATTGGACGAGGAAGCCCGCGAACACCCGAACCCGGACAGGTCTTAGGGTGCACCTACGCATCCGCGAAAAATGCAGGATGTGATGCAAATCTTTTCATCGGAACGGGTGTATTCCACGCGATAGGCGTTTCCCTCGCAACAAAAAAACCAACATATGCCCTGGACCCGTACGGCTCGGGCGACCTGCAGGAGGTGTCCGCCGACCCGTTCCTTAGAAAGCGCTTTGTGCAGATTGAAAAGGCAAAAAAAGCAAACTCCTTCGGCATCCTGCTCTCATCAAAATCAGGACAGGCGAGACGCGACCTGGCAGAGCGCCTCGCAGGACTGCACGAAAATGCTGCAGTCATTTTAATCCGCGAAATCTCCGAGATGCAGCTTCGAAACCTCGGCTTTGATGCGTATGTGAACACCGCATGCCCGAGGCTTGCGCTCGACGACCAGAGCCGGTTCCCCTGCCCTCTCCTCTCCCCCGCGGAGTTTGAGATTGTCCTTGGAATCCGCAGCTGGGACGACTACGAGATAGATGAGATCATCTAAGTAACCTGGTGAAGCAGACATAAGAGGTTCACAGAGAGAAGTTAACCGGGAGAAATTGGAAGGGAGTATGCCATGACACACACGGTCCGCATCGGAAATATCACCATCGGAGGAAACAATCCCCCGGCAATCCTCGGCGTTGTAAATATCAGCCCCGAGTCATTTTACTCGGATTCGTTTACCCCCGGGTGTCAGGTGCTGCGCCGCGTTGAATCGATGCGCCGTGACGGAGCAGACATCATAGACCTCGGAGCACGCAGCACCGCACTTAACGCCCCCCAGCTTTCCGTTGCCGAGGAGAAAGACCGGGTTGTTTCGGCACTAAAGGACCTGACAGACTGCGGTCTTCCCGTATCACTTGACACCTGTCACGCAGAGGTCTTATCCGCCGCACTTCATTATGATATTGCGCTCATCAACGACATAAGCGGCCTCTCCTCAAAGGAGTTTGCAGCAGCTGCGGCAGACTCAGGTCTTCCGGTCATTGCGATGGCGTCCCATGAACTGCCCGGAGATGCGAAAAACCTTGCATCAACCCGCACAGCTCTTTCAGAGGTGCTGGTACGCGCTGAGGCATACGGGATAACAGACCTCATCCTCGACCCGGGGATAGGGAAATGGGTTGCCGGAAGGGATGCGGACGCGGACTGGGAGCTCTGCCGCAGGTTCCATGAGCTTACCGTGTATGATCGTCCCCTTCTGGCTGCGGTTTCCCGTAAGCAGTTCCTCGGGGAATGCGTAAACAAAGCCCCGCATGAACGTCTGTTCGCATCCCTTGCGATGCTCTATCATTTAATGGAGGAGGGGGCAAACCTCCTCCGCGTCCATGATGTTGCGGCAACACATGACTTTGTGCAGGTGTTTTTGAAGGTTAAAAAATCCCATGAATAAAAGCTCATGAATAGGCAGTTGCCTGTTCACATAGATTCCATGAAAAACGGGAGTCCTGTGGGTTGTTGTAACTGACGGCATGTATGAGCAACAAGAGCGCAGACCTCACAGACCTCGCTTCGCGAACTCTGGGGAAAATTCTGCCCCTCGGGGGAAACCCGAGGGGACGCTAACCGCTCAGAATTTCCCCCTCAAACATCTAAAATAAAGAAATCTCATCCGGATAGCATGTTGTTTGTTTTTCAAGGAATAAGGATAGAAAATCTGAGCGGTTAGCGTCCCCTCAGG
>JAGHSU010000001.1 GCA_018065685.1 Candidatus Methanocorpusculum equi
TCTTCCCCGTCCTTATAATATTCCCCGAATACAATAACATCCTCATACCCTATCCGCTCATAAAATCCATGCGCTTTCGTGTTGCTTCTGCGCACCTCAAGACTGCACGCGCTGCACCCCTCCACAAAAAAGTCGCGCTCGAGTTTTCTAAGAAGCAGCCGTCCGATGCCAAAACCCTGCATCTCGGGAGATACCGCAATATTGCAGATATGGCCGTACTTTTCATCTCCCGTCTCTTCGACTGCTCCCGCGGAAAATCCCACGATTCTTCCGTCAGCTTCTGCGATATAGAACGATGTAAGAAACACCGCCATCATCTCAAAGAGAGCCTTATATTCCCACGGGTCCGGGAAACAGAGGAGTTCAATCCGGTAAATATCAGGGATATCCTCAAGAGTCGCCTTTCTGATAACGCATCCCGCTCTTGTTCCCCCGACGCCGGTTACAACAGACATTCTATTTAATATTGAATTCCAAACATTATAGTATAATGGTTACTGTATCCCCATTCATTGGTCTGCACCCGACCGCGGAATCCTTCTCCGCAGTCCCGTCAGTTCCGTATGATGTCATAGAACGTGATGAGGCAGCCGAAGAAATTGCCAAAAATCCGCAGTCTCTTCTCCGCGTTATCAGAACAGATGCCGAGCTGAAAGACCTTGACGCGCACGATGACAAAATCTATGAGGGCGCAAAAGAGATGTTTGCAAAGTTTAAGGCAGACGGCCTTCTTGAGTCCGATAACAGCCCCGCGTACTACATCTACCGGATTACGATGGGAGGTAAAACCTTCACGGGTCTTGTCTCCTGCGTATCTGTTGCAGAGTATAACGACAACACCATCAAAAAACATGAACTCACCAGGTACGACAAGGAAGAGGACAGAACGCGCCACATCGATGCGGTCTCCTGTCACACAGGACAGGTGTTTCTGCTCTACAAAGATACCGGAAATGTTGAAGCGACTCTGAAATCCCTTGCGGATGCGAAACAGCCGTTTGGAGAGTACACCGCAAAGAACGGCACGTTCCATCAGATTTACCGCATCGACGATGACGCGGGGATTGCGGCGATTACCTCAATGTTTGCCGCTATCCCCAATCTTTACATCGCAGACGGTCACCACCGCGCAAAATCTTCTGCCAACGTCTGCGAGCGCAGAAAAACAGAGGGACGTCTGACCCCTGATGCAGAGCAGTTCATGGCGGTTCTTTTTGCGCACGATTCGGTCACCATCTACGGATACCACCGCTTAATCAGAGACCTTGCAGGACTCAATGCGGATATGTTCTTAAATGATTTATCCCTGCGGTTTACGATTACCCCGGTAAAGAAGGTGGACATCAAAAAGAATGCAGTGCCCCCGCGGGAAACATCTCCTAAGATGCATGTGATGCATCTCTATCTCGAAAGTCAGTGGTATGAACTGACGCGCCCGGTCGATGAAGCGGCAGATGCTATTGAGCGCCTCGATGTCTCTGTTCTGCAGAATCTGGTCCTCGACGACATGCTTGCAATCCTTGACCCGAGAGGAGACCCGCGCATTGCATTCGTAGGCGGTGTTGTGCCGCTCGAAGAGGTTACAAAGCAGGTTGACAGCGGGGAGTTTGCAGCTGCATTTATCATGCAGCCCGTAACAGCACAGGGTGTGATTGATGTTGCGGATGCAGGTCTTATTATGCCTCCGAAATCGACCTGGTTTGAGCCGAAACTTCTCTCCGGAATGGTTATGCACGAAATCCGGTAAGCCGGAAACTACATAAGACGTAAAATCGTATATACTACATTCAAATGACCGAACATTCACATCCGGGACAGCCTGCGGTGCAGCACAGTTCCGGAGAGCGCTACTGGGAGCTTGATGCGGCACGCGGAGCAGCTATACTTGGCATGCTCGTCTTTCATTTCGCAGCCGCGCTGGTCATGTTTCATCTGATTGAGGAGACAGAAACCCTCCTCAAATATTATAACTTATATGCCTTCGGGACCGCGGTGTTTGTCCTTCTTGCAGGGGCTGCCATGGTTTTGCGCCATGAACGCATGCGCGTCCGCGGAAAAACAAACAGTGAGTATTACAAAACACTGGTTATCCGTGCACTGTTTCTTTTCGGAATCGGCATGCTCATAACTCTTGTCACCTGGGCATTTTCCATCGTCATGCTGGACGGTCAGACATTTATCAAGTTCGGATTCCTTCACATGTTAGGAGTTGCAATGCTTATTGCAATCCCGCTTCTCAGGTTCCGCAAATGGAACATCGTCTTTGGTCTTGCCCTCCTTGCAGCAGGACTCTGGCTCATCCCGAACTTCACCTCCCCCGAGTGGCTCTTCCCCTTGGGAATCCACGGGCCTGATTTCCTTCAGTACACCCAGGATTACTTCCCGATTTTCCCATGGGCAGGCGTTCTCCTGCTTGGTGTCGGTCTCGGGAATGTCTTTTACCCGGACGGGGTCCGCGGGTTCAAACTTACCTACAGGCCGAAGGCAGTCATCCGGTTCCTTGCAAAGACCGGAAACGGCATGGTGACCCTGATTATCTATCTCGTGCACATGCCAATCATCATGGCTGCTCTTACGATATTTTGTGCACTTACCGGAATGGGCGGGCTTTGATAACCTGCCCCGGTATTTCTTACGGTAACGACCTATGATAATTGATATTCTCAACTCAAAACAGGACATTGCAGGAACAAACATCCGCAGGGCAATGGATTCCCTCATCGAAGAAAACGGACGTGAAGCATTTCCTCTTTTCAGCGGAAACGAAGTAACCTTTCATACGACAGATGAACGGATTATCAACACATCATTCTCCGCGGTCAATCCGGATGCGGACCTGGTAATTATTGTATCCCGTCACTCAAGCGTGAATCCCGTGCCGGTTTTAACCGTTCATCCCGCGGGAAACTATGGGGAGGCCCAGCTCGGGGGAAATGACTATGAACTCGCACTTTGTGCGCCGCGGTGGATGAAGGCCGTTTTGCAGAACCATGCAAAGTTTGTGCCAGGGGGGTACCGGGTATCTTATGAGATTACTCATCACGGACTGACCAACTACCCGATCCCCTCATTCTTTGTGGAGGTCGGAAGCACAGAAAAAGAGTGGAATGACGAGAAAGCGTATACCGCTGCGGCAAAGAGTGTTTTGTATGCAAAGCCCGACGATGAGGCGATTCCCCTTATCGGATTCGGGGGAACACACTATGCGGTGCGGCAGAGTGCCATTGCAGAGAACACGAAAGGCGCCTTTGGGCACATGATGCACTCGCGTGATGTAAAAAATATAACAAAAGAGATTATTTTGCAGATGTCTGCAAAATCAGGGGGGATTTCCGCCGCGCATATCGACAGAAAGGCGATGACAAAGGAGGAGGCGGCACGGATTTCAGCTGTCCTCGAAGAGCTGGAAATTCCGGAAATCACCGAAGGGGAACTTGAAAAAATCAATCATATGTCCTATGCCTCGTGGAAAAAATACACGAAATTTGCCGGTGAAATTGATAACCGGCTGAAAATTCATCCGCACGGGGAAATATCGGACGGGGTTCCTTCAAAAATAGAACTGCCTCCGGAGTTAATCAATCTCGCCTTCGGAAAAGACGACAGTGTTCTTATGTCATGCCTTGATGAGCTGGGAGATGTCTTTCACACGACCGGAAAGAACGGGGAACTAATGCCAATCTTTTTATGTGAGGAGAAAAATCGGGAGAAAATATCAGTTGCATTAATAGCATCTGCCGTCCAATATATTACACGTACACAGGAAACAGTGATGGAAGGCAGCAGACTGACGGTCATACACCGGAAGTTTGACCCCGGGCTCGCGCGCACGCTCGGGGTGCCGTCAGGTCCTCTTTTCGGGAAGCTTGCTTCCGGAAAAGCAGTAACTCTTGCTGACGGACGTGAAATCCTTCCGGAAATGGTTACCGCTGTTACAAAAACAACAATTAATATCCCGGGAAAGGAGAAGTAAACTCATGAGATCAATTGTAGAAGAAGCATTGTCACGCAAGCGGTTCGAAGATATCGCACGTGATGATTCAATCATTTCAGCAATTTACGACGCCGAGTCTGAAGTAGAACTCGGTGCAAAAAAGGAAGAACCGGCGGCCCCGCAGACTGCTTCTGCGCCGCGTGCATGGCCTGAGCCGCGTGCTCCGTCAGCAGCACCGCGTGCAGTTCCCGCATCAAACCCGGCAAAGACCGTTGACTACTCAAGTCAGTTCGGATTCAGTGTTCCGAAGGCCCTGGCTGTTGTCGATGACGAGGATGATGATTTTGACGAGATTTTAAACTCTCTGAAGACGAAAATCACCGTTGTCGGCTGCGGAGGAGGAGGTTCCAACACGGTAGCCCGTATCTTCGAGGAAGGTATCGAGGGTGCTGAAATTTACGCATTAAACACTGATGCACAGCATTTATCCATGCTTCGCGGAAGAGTCGGAAAGCGTATCTTAATCGGCAGACAGACCACCAAAGGACTTGGCGCCGGAGCAATTCCGCAGAGAGGAGAAGAGGCTGCAATCGAAAGCGAAGACCAGATTCGTCAGGCCTTAAACGGAAGCAACATGGTCTTTGTGACAGCAGGTCTTGGAGGAGGAACCGGTACCGGCTCTGCCCCGATTGTTGCAAAGGTCGCAAAAGAGATTGGAGCTCTTACCATCGCCGTTGTGACGCTTCCGTTCACCAGTGAAAGCGCAACCCGTATGGAAAACGCGGAAATCGGTCTCGAGCGCCTGCGTGACGTTGCAGACACCGTCATCGTTATTCCAAACGACAGAATCATCGAGATTGTCCCGCGGCTTCCGCTCGCACAGGCATTCAAGGTCTCCGACGAGGTCTTAATGCGTGCGGTAAAAGGCATTACAGAGCTCATCACTCTCCCCGGATTAGTCAACCTCGACTTCGCGGATGTCAGAACGGTTATGGAGCAGGGAGGCATTGCCATGATTGGTGTCGGCGAGTCCGATTCCGAGGACAAAGCAACTGATTCCATCAAGAAAGCCCTGCGCTCCCCGCTTCTCGATGTTGATATCACAGGAGCAACCGCAGCGCTCATTAACGTCATCGGCGGCCCTGATATGACAATGGTCGAGGCAGAAGGTGTCGTTCAGGAGGTCTATCAGAAGATTGACCCCGCTGCGCGTATCATCTGGGGAGTTCAGATTGACCCTGAAATGCAGGGTAAAATGCGTACCATGATTATCGTGACCGGCGTTCAGTCCCCGCAGATTTATGGGAAGCAGGAACAGACAAATATGAAATCACAGACTAGTCAGGTTCAAAAATCAAAGTTTGAGATTGATTTCCTGAGATAACTATGAGGAAATAATATGGGAGAAAATGTTACAGTAAAGGATGTTGCATCCAAAAAATCAGCCCCGAAATCCTCGAAGACCAAGGCGCAGAAACCAAAGTTTACCGCCGAGGGATTCAAGGAATTCTTTAGAAAATACATTCGTGTATTAAAACTCGCAAGAAGACCCACCAAACAGGAGTTCTGGAAAATCTCCGCCGTTGCAGCCCTTGGTATCGTAATCATTGGTGCAATCGGATTCCTGATTTACCTGCTCTTTGAGTATCTGCTTCCGTAACCATGACAGAATCAGAATTTGGAAACCACTACTACATCGTAAAGACAACGTCAAAGCATGAGCGTACGGTAGCAGACAATATCAGGGAAGCCATTGAAAATGAGATGACCGATGTTGTTGTGACAGCGGTCATTGTCCCCGATGATATCAAAGGATATGTGTTCGTGGAAAGCCCTGAGGAGCATGCACGTATCGAGGAGCTTGTCGAATCGATTGCCCATGCGACGGTTGTCTTGAAGAGTGAGACCTCGATGGAGGAGATTAAGCACTTCCTCGTTCCAAAACCGGCGGTTGCAGGGATTGAGGAAGGGACGATTGTTGAACTCATTGCAGGTCCGTTCAAGGGTGAGAAGGCTGTGGTCAAGTGCGTAGACCACACGAAGGAAGAAATCACTGTTGAGCTCTATGAATCAATTGTTCCGATTCCGATTACGGTCCGCGGAGACAATGTCCGTGTGATTGATAAAGACAGGGGTTAACCTTCCCCCTTTCCATTATTTTTCATCAATCGTTTCTTTCTTCTTCTTTAGGTAACTGTTCAGCTTCTCTGTGTGTTCTTTGTCATGGTTGTTGTAACTGATGATGGGTCTGCGCTCCTGTTGCACATATCCACTCTCTGTTTATGCCTTTTTCGTATCCGCAGCGCACGCGGATGTGATATACGAGAGAACTGCAAACCCTGCGCCCGCAGCACATGACACTGCAACCCCGAAGACAGTAAATTCAGGTCCTCCTGATGCAGCGGACGCAATTAACGAAAAGAGTGCAACACCAAGCACATACCCTGCGTTCATCGCGGTAAAGACAAGCCCTCCGGATGAGCCCTGCAGGTCAGACGGGCTGTGGATATTGATTCTTCTGATGCTCGGCCATTCGTTTAGTCCGTTTCCAAGACCGATGAGGATGAGTCCTGCAAGTATCAGGATGAAATTCGAGAGGAAAATCCCTGCGGTAAGAATAACAAATCCCGCGGAAAAAAGAATCGTTCCGATGTTGCAGAGTTTTTTGCAGCCGAATTTAACCGACCAGGCACCCGAGGGGATGCCGATTAATGCAAGGCATGCAGGGGGAATCAGCATGATAAGTCCTGTAAGCCCGATATGGAGCCCCATTCCTGTAAAATAGAAGGGGAGGGTAAACAGGATTCCTGCGAAGGCAAGGGTTACCAGCATCGTTGAAACGGATGCAAGCCACACTGTTCTGTTGAGGAAGAGTTTTGTTGAAAGCACCGGGTCTTTGCATCCTGTTTCGCGGCGCACAAAGAAGAATCCGATGACAGGAAATGCGATGAGAAGGATGATGCTGTATACGGGCCACCCTTCCTGAGTGCCGAACTCGAGACCTGTTATGAGGGAGAAGAGCGCTGCTGCAAGCAGAACTGCGCCGATTCCGTCAAATTCTCCTCTCTTACTTTCTCCTCTCTTACTTTTTGTCTCCGGTTTTTTGTCGGCAGGAATCAGGAGGAGCGCTCCTGCAACGCCTATGATTCCTATCGGGGTGTTGATGAAAAAGACCCAGTTCCAGGAAAGAAATTCGGCGATGAGTCCTCCAAGTCCCGGGCCCGCTGCAAGAGCAATCCCTCCTCCTGCAGCGATGAGGCCTGTTGCTACCGCCTGTATTTTTTCGGGGAGGTGGAGGTTTATGATGCTTGTTGCAGTGGATACCATGAGGGCTGCGGCAAATCCCTGGATGAATCTGAAGATAATCAGGATGATGAGTGCAGGGGCCGCTGCACAGAAGAATGAGGAGATGGTAAAGAGGATAAATCCTGCGGTGAAGATGAGTTTGTACCGCCCGGTTTTGTCCGCGATTTTTCCGAAGATAAGAAGTGAGCAGCCGAGGGCCAGGAGGTATGATACGAGGACCCAGGAGGTTTCAGAGGCGTTTGCGGAAAAGTCCTGTGCAAGTTCGGGCAGGATGATTGAGACGATGCTTGAATCAAGGCAGTCCATAAAAACAGCGGCAGCTGCGAGGAGCATTAAGAGGTATGGGTAGAGGCGGCTGTTTTTGTTTACGGACATTTGTCTTTACTGGTTTGGCGTGATATGGGATAAAAATACCGGAGCGCAGACCTCGTGACGAAGGTCAGCGTCACGGGGTCTGCGATCTTGTAGCACATACCCATGTCAGTTACAACAACGCGCAATGAACACACGAAGGCAGTAGAATAGTTACAAATGGAATCAGTAAAAAGGAGTCAGGGGTTCCCTGACTGTTTATGTGTTTATGCTTCGAAGCGGTTTGCCCAGTATCTGTATTCGAAGAGTGTGAGCGGGATTGCAACAAGGATTGCGATGATAACTCCTGCAACCGGGATGTTGAGGAGAAGTCCGAGAATTACTGCAATGATGATGTCCACAATGATGAGGATGATGTAGGACAGAATGTATTTTGCAACACCTGCTTTTGCAATCATGCCGAAGATTTCAGAGAACTTGAATGCTGCTGCAAATCCGTTGCGTGCGAAGTTGATTTCTGCCGGGATTGCGACAATCAGTAAGAGGACTGCTGCGATTAATGCAATGATAATTCCCACGCTTCCGATTGCTGCTCCTGCGACTGCTCCGATGTCTCCGCCAAAGAGTGCCGGAATAAGTCCGAGGCCGCCGAAGATGGCTAAGAGGATGATCGGGATAAGCATGTAGATGAGAGCAATGATGAAGAAGAGCAGACCTCTGATGAAGGACTGACCTGCGTTCGTGAAGTCCGGTTTTTCGCCTTTGAAGACCTTCAGGAAGATACCCATCGGGATGAAGAAGGCGATTGGGATGATGCTTAACACAAGAAGTGCAAGCATGCGTAAGAATCCTTTGATTCCGTCAGTGTAGCACTGTGCGAATCCGTATTTGAGGGATTCTCCTACGTTTTGAATTAATCCAACCATAGTTTTTAATTCACCTCTATTTGTAGAGACAGTATTATTTATGTTACTATTGTGTATTAAACGTTTCACTGTGGTTATTTTTCCGGGAGTATTGAGCAACGGATGTCAGTTTCTAAAAGGATGCTTAGTGCCTTTTTGATTGATAAATTTACTACTAAAAAAAGAAGTTACTGGTTTTCAGGGTTGAGCATCTCAGCCCAGAAAACAGCTTCCACAAAGAACAGTCCAACTGCGAGAATCAGACCGATAATTCCGCCAATGATACTTCCTGCAACCGGAATCAGTGAGAATAATCCTACAATAAGTCCGATAATCACGCAAAGAATAATCATTGCGACAAAGAGAACGAGAATTCCCAGAAGAATCTTGTACCACTTTGCCTGGCCGATCATTGCAAAGATCTCCTTGAAGTGGAATGCTGCACCGAACTTGCCCTGAACGGCGAAGTTAACAAGAGCAGGCATCATGAAGATGGAGAAGAAGATGATCAGGATGAGAATAAGAACTCCCCAGACTCCAAGTCCGGCAATGGCTCCCCAGATGGCGCCAGAGCCCGCGGTAGCGGTTGCAAGAGTGTCAAGTCCAATGGTTGCGCCAGCTCCTGCTGCGCAGATGATGGCGAAGATAATCACCGAGATAATCTGATAAATCAGCGTGATAACGAAAAGCTGGAATCCTCTGCCGATGTTTCCCGGGAAACTAAAGATTTTTTCTTTTCTGCCGTACAGCTTTACCTGTACACCGCACGCGAACAGTTCAATCAGAATGCCCACGACAATAAGAACAATACCAAGTACAGTATTTCCTGCTGTGAAGGTTGTTACTGCACCGACGACAGCAGCCGCTGCCGCGATAAAGACAATGGTAAGAAGAAGCCACTGGCTTAAGTGTTTAAACGGGTAGGTTACACCCTTTCAAAGTGATGCAAATATTTTTGCAGACATAAATTAGCGTCACCTCTTTAAGTGAACAGTATAATATACACAGTATCACTATAAATACTTTTTGGACAAATCATCGAAAACTGCCCCATGATTTGCGATATTTCCGTATCCTGGGCGTTGCTCGTTTTTCCCCTCAAACATCCACACCGTCAACTACAGTCCGTCAACACCGCAATAAAAAATCTATCTCTCCTCTCTGCGGAGGTCTGCGTTTACCCCCGCAGAAACATCTTCTCAAGATCACTCTTTGAAAGGGTCACAACCGTGGGTCTTCCGTGCGGACAGGTGTAGGGGGATTCGGTCTTTGCAAGCTGATGCAAAAGCTCTTCCATCTGCTGCTTTGTAAGAGCAGTGTTTCCCTTTACAACCGCACGGCATGCCGCTGTTTTCAGCACCCTGTCAAGCGCCCGTTCCGGATTCTTTTCGGCGTTCCCTGACGCCTCGGCAATGATTTCATGTACAACCTCGGGGCTCCCGAGTTTTGAGGAGATGACCGGAACAAAACGGACTGCCCATACGCCCTCGCCGAACGGCTCAATCACATACCCTGCCTTTTCAAGGACAGGTAAAATGTCCGGAAGAACCGCCGCTTCCCCGCGGGAAAGCGTCAGGGTGACAGGCACTAAAAGCTCCTGCCCTGCTTTCTCCTCACGGGATTTTTTCAGCAGGGCATCATACATAATCCGCTCATGCGCTGCGTGCTGGTCGATAATCAGCAGATTGTCCTCTGCATCCTTTGCGAGAATATAGGTGCCTGCAATCTGTGTAATCACCTCGGGAACAGGAAATGCCGGGGCTTCGGTTTTATCCTCTCCTGTTATCACTGAAAGGATGTGCTCTGTGCGTTTCAGCTGCTGTTCGGTTTTCCTCTGGGTGGAGTAGGTCGGAGTGTACTGCATCTTTGTGTATGAGGATGCATATCCTGCTCTGCTTTCACCGACTGCTGCAGCACGCTCCAGCTCCATGGCAGACAGATACTTTGTATCATCGCTCTCCGGGGGATGCGAGGTAAGAATTGATGCCACCGTCTCTTCCAGGGTGGGTGGCGAGGAGCGAGAGCTGAAGGCTCGAAGCTGTGAGCTGTGAGCCATGTCCGAAAGGACTGGCGATGCTTTTGGTTTCAGCTCAATTGACTCATCAGATGCGGATATTTTAGAGGCAGATATTTCAGAAGCGGATTTCCTGAGGGAGGATTTTTCAGGGGAGGATTGTTCCGCGGAAAGCGTTGCCTGCGTATCTGCTGCCGCAGGTTTTTCCGCGGAAAAAATCCACTCCTCATGGAGTGCGCAGTACACCGCATCCTGTACCGCTGATGCGACCTCACGCTCCCGTGAGATTCTCACCTCGCGTTTTGTCGGATGGACATTGACATCCACCTCCCGCAGGTCAACTGATATATCC
>JAGHSU010000110.1 GCA_018065685.1 Candidatus Methanocorpusculum equi
GAGAAAGAAGATATGCCGGAAATAGAAATTGAGGATTTACCAGGTGTCGGACCGGCAACGGCCGACCGTTTACGCGAAGCAGGATACATCACCGTTGAAGCAATTGCAACCGCATCCCCTGCGGATCTCTCGGAAGCTGCAGAAATCGGAGAAACAACCGCAAAGAAGCTCATCAAAGCCGCAGGGCAGATGGCAGACATCGGCGGGTTCAAAACAGGTACCGATATCCTCTTAAGACGCCAGGATGTCAGAAAACTGAAATGGCTCGTGCCCGAAGTAGACGAGATGCTCGACGGAGGTCTGGAGACCCAGGCAATTACCGAACTCTACGGGGAGTTCGGTTCCGGAAAGTCGCAGGTTGTTCACCAGATGGCAGTAAACTGCCAGCTTCCGATTGAACTCGGAGGACTTGACGGCTCATGCCTCTACATCGACACGGAAAACACCTTCCGTCCGGAGCGTATCGAGCAGATGGTAAACGGCCTTGAGTTCGATGAACTGCCCGAAGGATATACGATTCCATCAGTTGACGAGTTCCTGGCAAATATCCACATCGCCCGTGCCCACTCTTCAGACCACCAGATGCTCTTAATAGATGCAGCGCGCGAGCTTGCAGCCCAGGTTGCAGAGACCGGAAAACCCGTCAGGCTGGTTGTCATCGACTCACTGACCGGATTATTCCGCGCAGAATACGCGGGACGCGGCACACTTGCCGGCCGTCAGCAGAAACTGAACCGCCACATGCACGATCTCTTCAAGCTCATCGACTCGCTGAACGCGGTAGGTCTTGTGACCAATCAGGTTATGTCAAACCCTGCAGCACTCTTTGCCGACCCGACAAAACCTGTTGGCGGAAACATCGTAGGACACACGGCAACATTCAGAATCTATCTCCGGAAGAGCAAAGGAGGAAAAAGAATTGCGCGTCTCGTAGACTCCCCGAACCTCCCCGACGGAGAGGCAGCATTTGCCGTAGAGACGGCAGGACTCAAGGAGGCATAAAGAAAAAAAAGAAACAGGCCCCCTCTTTAAACCCCCTTTTACATTCACTTTTTTGCAGCCCTCAGGCAGTTCTTTTGGCAGTTCCTGTCAGGAAAACAGGTGTGCAAGACCCCCTGCGCTTAGTTTTCCAAGAATCACAGCTCCAATTACAAGTCCTACCGTCAGCAGGATATAGAGCGCGAAGTATACGTAATTTCCGCTGTCAAGAAGACGCACTGATTCAGAACCAAACGCGGACATTGTGGTAAATGCACCAAGGATACCCACCGAGAGAAACAGACGCGCCTGTTCCGGAATGAGGGAAGTATATTCGGAAAGATACAGCACAACCGAAAGCAGATAGCTTCCGGTGACATTAATGAGGAGTGTGGAGACCGGAAAGAGAAACGTGTACTTCGAGAAGAGTTCACCGACAAAGTACCGCATCAGTGCTCCGATTGCCCCTCCGACTCCGACAAGAATGATGTTTAACATAATTTCACCATGTACTATGTAATATCCGCCAAAATGGCGGTGTGTAACGGACGAACAACAGACGTTGTCCGGAAAACAGAAGTCATCAGCTGTTACGGGCAGTTTTAGGCAGACTTCATTACCATTATTCTATATGAGTTTCTCCGGTTTAAAGATTGGGATACGTATTCTCTAACAGGGATTAACTAAAAAAATGAAGATTTGACAGTACACGCAAATATTGTGCTGAGCGGGTTACTGTTTTCCCCGAACTTCCTCAATCAGCTTTGGAAGCATCGACTCAAACTTAACCCCGTACCAGTGCTTCTCATCGCCTAACGTGTTCTCGATACAGGACATCGTAAACTCTGC
>JAGHSU010000065.1 GCA_018065685.1 Candidatus Methanocorpusculum equi
GAAAGAATCCTGAACTACGTGAACAGCTGGTTCTGGGCTGCGTGTGATGGATGCGATTCAGAATCAGATAAATACTGAACTAATTTCGGGATACTACACCAGAATTACTCACTCAAAACATTTATCCCTTCTCACCACCTATATAATGTCATTATGAGAAATCTCTCGTTATTACCATCTCCGCAGCCCTCCTGCTCTGTGCAGTTCTCTGCACCGCGGGCTGCGTCGAGGCGCCCTCTGACCCGATTGTCGGAACCTACGTAACCGAGACCGACTCCGCAGTCTCTTGGACCGTCTTCGAAAACGATGGCTCCGGCTACTTCGCAGAAGCCGCAGCCGAAGAGACAGAGACCGACAAAGATGCATGGGTGCTGAAGGGCACCTGCAGCTGGGCCGCAGCCGATTCGAAGAACACCTACACGCTTACCTTTGCGGACGGAGCGATAGAGACTGCGGTGCTCAACGCCGAGCACGGGCTGATGACCATCGGAGGCGTTGAGTATCAGAAGTATCCGAGCAGGCTCTCCGGGGGCTCCATTATGGTGAAGTATCAGAATGATCTCTCCAGGAAGGCAGTGGGTGTGCCGGTGATAGGGGAGGTGCGGCAGCATCATGTATCAGAAATATCCGATCGGATGATACGCGATGCAAAGATTACAGAACTATACGAATAAGCAGCTTTTGCAGATCCGTTGAAATAACCCCCGTGCGGTGCTTCCTCCCCTTTTTTTCATCACAGGATACCGCAGACTACACAGACCTGCTCTCAAAAATCTCCAGGGAAAGAAGATAGAACTTATAAAAATCAAGATACATCGGCACAGTCTCCTCATCCGCCAGGGAAGAGACCGCCCGGAACCCGAACCGCTCATAAAACGTGCGTGCGGAAGGAACTGCATCAACTGTCAGAAATCTTCCGCCGTCACCTTCAACACAGCTGTATGCCGCATCGAAAAACTCCTCCATCAGAACACTTCCAATTCCCCGGTGCTGGAACCGCAGATCAACTGCCAGACGTGCCAGCTTAACCGCCGGATACTTCTGATACGGATACCCTGAAACAGCATCCGGTTCCGCCACCCGTCCCTTATGCAGCGTATCCGCAACAATCGTAAAATATCCTGCGAGGGTGTCATCCAAAAACAAAACCTTCGTCACCGAAAACCACTCTTTCTGATTCTTCAGTGCGTCGGTCTGTAAAAAATCGTTTAAATCCGCGTCGCCGCAGTCGAACCCGGATACATCCATATCTCCGGAGAGGGGGAGAACAACACAGGAATCGGCATTCACGTTTTTCTGCGGCATCTTATTCGTCACCTGTCTCCTGCTCGCTCTTCTCCTGTTTCCCTCTTCCCTTTTCTGTTTTCCCTTTTCTGTTTTCCCTTTTCTGTTTTCCCTTTCCTGTTTCCCTCGTTTCCGTTTATGTCCCGTTATTCAAGACCGCGTGCTTTCCTGCGGCTGAGGACTCTGCACATTGATTCAATCCCGTGCTCAGGAAAAACCGGGTTTTCCATGTACTCCTCGAACTCACGGGCATCATCTCCTTCGAGAACAAGACCGAGCTGTATGGGTTTCGCCATTCGTTTATCCTTCCTGATTGTTATATGAATATATTGGACGGCTCTCTATATCAACCCTCCGCAGGAGGTGCGCACCTCAAAAACATTCATCCCCTCCTACATCCTATATAATGTCATTATGAGGAAATCTTTCATCCTTGCCATTGCAGCAGCCCTCCTCCTTGCCGCAGTGCTCTGCACCGCGGGCTGCGTCGACGCCCCCTCTGACCCGATTGCGGGCACCTATGTGACTGAGGATGACATCTCGATTTTATATGTCGTTTTTGACAACAACGGAACCGGCTGCTTTGTTGTCTCCTCAGACAAACCCGATGCATCCGCAACAGGAACGGTGGCCTTCACCTGGACGAAGAACGCGGATAAAAGCTACACTGCGGCATGTGCAGACGGCACAACCATGACCGCGGTGCTCAACACGGAGCACGGGCTGCTGACCATCGGCGATGCTGTGTTTCAGAAGTATCCGAGCGGGTACTCCGGGGCGGTGATTCGGAGGGAGGTGGCAATTGGGCCGGGGGATCCGCCGGAGGAAGAGTTGATGGATGAGGCTTCGTACGTGCATACCAGAGCGGCGCTGCGTTATTATATATATATGGTGCGGATGTAGTGCGGATGTATTCACCCCCCAACACCTGATACACTCTCTTTTTTTGAATACAGGCTTTTTTTGCTTTTGGGATGTGATACGCATTCATGCCCGGATTTGAAAATAAAATAGAACACCGCCCCATTCAGAACAGGGGCTGAATAGTTACAAAATATGATTTGAAAAAATATGATTTTGCCGTGCCGCTTACAGCTGCACAAACTTCGCGGAGGTGATGCCGTCGCTTTCTGCGACCTGCTTCATAACCTCGGGAGATACAACCTGATCAACAGATAAAATCATCAGGGAGTCAGTGCCGACGTTTGCTCCGCCCACCTGCATGCTTGAGATGTTGATGTTGTTCTTTCCAAGGACCGTTCCGATCATTCCGATGATGCCCGGGCGGTTTATGTGGTCTGCAAGGATGACATTTCCTGACGGGACAAGGTCGGTCTTGTACTTTCCAATGGAAATGATACGTGCTCCGCTTTCCTTCGAGACAATACCGGAGATGGTGGTCTTTCCAGCCGATGTGGTCACGGTAAGAGATACGAGAGACTTGTACTCTCCGGCTTCTCCGGAGGTCTTTTCAACGATATTCATGCCGCGGCCTTTTGCAATGAACTCAGCATTGACGATGTTGACCGGCTCATGGAGGATACGTGACAGAAGACCCTTGACACCGAGGCGGGTTACATACTTTAAGTTCTGCTTGAGCTCTGCGACCTCGCCGAGATAGGCGAACTCGGCTTCAGTAATCGGAGCCTCTGCAGTCTGGGCCGCAAGAAGTCCCATCTTTTCGGCAAGTTCTGCGTATGCGTCAACTTTGCTGCGCAGTTCGGGGGCCACAAGCGGTGCATTTACTGCGCTTCTGGCAGAACCGCCCTGCAGCACATCAATACACTGGTGCGCAACAGAGATTGCGACATTTTTCTGCGCCTCGACAGTGGATGCTCCAAGGTGAGGAGTGACGATGACATTGTCAAGAGTTAACAGCGGGGAGTCTGTCGGCGGCTCGGTCTCGAAGACATCGAGGGCTGCTCCTGCAACCTTTCCCGCAACAAGTGCGTCGTAGAGGGCTTTCTCATCGATGATGCCGCCTCTCGCGCAGTTGATAAGGCGCACGCCGTCCTTCATTGTCTTGATGGACTCTGCATTGACCATGTGGGTGGTTGAGGGGATAAGAGGAGTGTGGACAGTGATGACATCTGCTTTGGTGAAGAGCTCTGCAACACTCATCATCTCAACTCCCATAGCAGCTCCGACTTCCTTTGGAATGAACGGGTCGTATGCGATGACGGTCATAGCAAGGGCCTGTGCACGCTTTGCAACCTCGCGTCCGATTCTGCCGAATCCGACAACACCGAGGACTTTGCCGTTCATTTCGTTGCCCATGAACTTTGAACGTTTCCACTCACCTTTCTTTAAGGATGCAGTGGCCTGCGGGATATTGCGGGCTAAGGCCATCATCATTCCGATGGTGTGCTCGGTTGCGGCCAGAGTGTTTCCTTCCGGAGCGTTGGAGACGATGATGCCTTTCTTTGTTGCGGCATCAGTGTCGATGTTGTCAACACCCACACCAGCGCGGCCGATGTATTTCATTTTGTCTGCGGCCTCTATGATGCGGGCTGTTACCTGTGTTCCGGAACGGACGATTAAGGCATCATAGTTTCCGATAATCTTTACGAGTTCATCTTCTGAAAGATCGGTTTTTTCATCCACTTCGCAGAAGTCTTTGAGGATAGCAACTCCTTCTGCTGCGAGCGGGTCTGAAACAAGTACTTTGAAGCTCACGATAATCTGTATATTATTTGCTGTTCTTTCTTAAAGAGTAATCTGTTTTTTCGAGAGGGGGTGTTTTGTCAAGAGAGGATAAAAAAGAAATCTGCCGGGTATTCCGGCAAAAATAAGAATCCGTGAAGACAAAAACCGCTTCAGAGTTCCGGCTTTGTCTTTACCGCGGCCGAGAGGAGCGCAATTGCCCCCTGCAGGTCCTGCAGGTCGATTACCTCCACCGGGGAGTGGATGTAGCGTGCAGGAACCGATAGCGGGATAGAAGGGATTCCGCCGCGTTCGTACTGGATTGCGGATGCATCGGTGTTTCCGCCGTCTCCTACCTCAATCTGCAGCTTGATGTTATTCTTCTTTGCAACCTTCTTAAGCCAGGCAAGAATCCGCGGGTCTGCCATGTGACCTCTGCCGCTTGCAGAGACGAAGCAGGCAACAACTCCTTCGCCTAAGAAGACCGGGGCTTCGCGGCGCTCGATTCCGGGAGAGTCGCCGGGGATTGTCACATCAGTTGCGATTGCGATATCAGGGTTTAAGGTGTATGAACTGGTCTTTGCTCCGCGAAGGCCGATCTCTTCCTGGACGGTAAAGACTGCATAGATGGTGTGCTTTGTCTGCATCTCCTTTAAAGCGCCGATGAGCATCGCACATCCTGCTCTGTTGTCGAGGGCTTTACCTGTCACAACTGTTCCGTTGAGCGGCATGTACTCGCGGTCGATTGTGGCTGTGGTTCCGACAACGATTCCCATCGCTTCAACCTCTTCTGCGGAGTGGGCTCCCACATCGATGAAGAGGTCTTTCATCTCAATGGATTTTTTGCGGTCATCTGCAGACATCACGTGCGGCGGCTTCATGCCGAGGACACCTAAGACATCGCCTTTTTCTCCGTGGAGAATGACACGCTGGGATACAAGCGTCGGGTTGTACCAGCCGCCGATGCCGACAAAGTGAAGGAAGCCTTTGTCATCGATGTACTGGACCATAAGGCCAATCTCATCCATGTGGGCGGCAAGCATAATCTTAAAGTCGTCACCTTTCTTAATCGCGATGAGGTTTCCCATCTTGTCGGTTTTAATCTCATCCACATATCCTTCAATCTCTTTGCGGATAATAGCCGCAATTCCCGTTTCATGTGCGGAGGTTCCCGCAGCGTTTGAAAGACGGTTCAGTAATGCGTTTATTTCAGTAATTTCCATATCAGTTCACAACCTTTTCTATTCTTCGTAATGCTTCTTTAATGTTTTCCTGTGATGCGGCATAGCTGAATCTGGCGTGACCCGCACCCATGCTTCCAAATGCCGTGCCCGGGGTGATGATGACATCGAATGCAACAATCTTTGCAACAGTATCTGCATCCATCCTCGGGAAGGCGTAAAATGCCCCGTCCGGCATGGCAATCTCAAATCCGAGGTCATTAAGGCCTCCAACCAGGAGGTTTCTTCGTGCCTCGTACTCTTGTTTCATCCGGGAAACCGAGCTCTGGTCTCCGGTGTAGGCTTCAAGAGCGGCATACTGCGCAATCGATGTGGGGCAGGCTGCCGCATACTGCTGCACCTTGACCGCCTGGTTTATGATGTCTTTGTTTCCGGCCATAAACCCGATTCTCCACCCGGTCATTGCGTAGGTTTTGCTCGTCGCATTGACCGTTATGACGTTGTCGCCGAAGGTCGCTGCGGAGACGAACTTTACATCCCCGTAGCAGAACTTTTCATAGACCTCGTCAGAAATAATGGTAACTCCGTAGTCTGCGGCAGACTCGACAACTGCCTTTATGGTCTCAGGCGTTTCCACCATTCCTGTCGGGTTTGCCGGGCTGTTTAAGATCATCA
>JAGHSU010000050.1 GCA_018065685.1 Candidatus Methanocorpusculum equi
GCCGGAAAGAATCCTGAACTACGTGAACAGCTGGTTCTGGGCTGCGTGTGATGGATGCGATCCAGAATCAGATAAATACTGAACTAATTTCGGGATACTACGTTTCGATTTTGATAAAGAAAAAGTTATAGAGTATGCAAAAATGCGCAACCCCGGAATAGAGATTCTTTTCGTTTCCGCGAAAACCGGAGACGGTGTGGATAAAGTTGCAGACTGGATTATAAAAAATACAAAAGAGTGGATAGAGTAGGATTCCAAATAAACTCTGTCTTTTTTCGATTTTCTTTTCCCCTATCTTCTTTTTCCAAGCTCGGTCAGATAAAGAACCTTGCAGCAGTGCTCGGCAAGCGAGGTGTACAGATATGCCTCATCAAGGTTTTTTCCCGCGGCAAACGTCCCGTGCCCTTTTGCAATAACAATATTGGAATGAGCGAGTTCCTCTGCGACTGCATCTGCAAGCTGCTGCGTCCCGCAGGGGCCTTCGACCACTGCAATCTCGGGGGCAAGCAGCATTCCCTCGCTGTCAATGGTCCGGATTCTGTCATACAGAAATGACATGACAACCGAAAACTGTGGATGGACATGCACAATCGCCTGATGCTCTGATACATTGTAGACCGCGGTATGCACACGCCACTCACTTGAAGCACCCGGCGTCATTCTGCCGTTTTTAGGCATCAGAACAAGTTCTGCCGGGTCTGCATCGAGATACGAACCGGTATGAGTAATAAAGTACCCCTCAGGGGTTAATACGCTCATGTTCCCGAAATTTCCGCCGACCAGATGCTCTGAAAACAGCCGCTTTCCAATCCGCGTAAATTCCCCGGATGCCTCGTCCGCATTCATTTCCGGAGACCGTTCATATGGGAGATGCGCTTTGCAAAGAGTGCTTCGGTTCCGATGTCTTTTCTGTAGCGCACGTTCCCTCGCACACCTCTGCAGGCGGTTTCTGCCAGCTGCTCCGCGTCGGCAAGTGTCTTTCCAACCCCGACAAAGGCCATCGTGCGGGAGGTCAGGGTCTTAAGCACACCGTCCTCCTCCACGACATTTGCATAATAGACCGTAACACCATCCTGCGGTGTGAAGCTGAGCGCCTCACCGGTCTTCGGCGCCTCGGGATATCCATCTGGGACAATGTACTTGCAGACCGAGGCAAGCGGTGCAAAGGAGACGTCTGCAGGAGACAGTGTTCCTTTGCAGATGTGCTCTGCGATTACTGCAAAGTCCGATGTCAGAAGCGTTAAGACGTTCATTGCCTCCGGGTCGCCAAACCGTGCATTAAACTCGATTACCTTCGGACCGTCCCGCGTGTTCATGAACTGACCGTAGAGAATTCCCTGATACGGGCATCCTTCCGCTGCAAGGGCTGCAACGGTTTTTTGCATGATGGAAAATGCATCCGCATAATCTTTTTCCGTAACAAAGGGAAACGCATGGGTTTCAAGAGAGTAGGAGCCCATACCCCCGGTGTTTGGCCCGACATCCCCCTCAAATGCACGTTTGTGGTCCTAGACCAAGGGCATCGGGACAAGGGTTTATCCGTCGGTAAAAGCCATGAGGGTAAACTCTTCTCCTAACAGACGCTCTTCTAAAATGATATTCTGGTCTTTGAGCGTCGAAGCATACCGGGCAGCACCTTCACGGTCAACCTGTTCACCCATGACTTTAACTCCTTTTCCGCCGGTAAGTCCTGTAGGTTTTACCGCAAGATCTCCTTTGTATTCACGTATGTAAGAGACTGCCTCATCAGGTGTTTTGCAGATTTTGTATGCGGGGCTTCCGGGTATCTGATACTTTTTCATCAGGTCCCGGCAGAACCCTTTATCGGTTTCGATGCGGGCTGCAGCTTTCCTGGGACCCACCACAGGAATGCCTGCTTCATTCAAGGCATCCGAAACGCCTGCCTGAAGCGGGGCTTCGGGACCGATTACCGCAAACTCGACACCGCATTCCTTTGCAAATGCAACAACTGCATCTGCATCCGTTTCTGTGTGGATAAGATATTTTTTCACGGACTTTATGATACCGGGATTCTTTTTCGCCATGATGCAGTACACATCGGCATTTTTCAGCGCGGAGACGATGGCATGCTCCCGTCCCCCTCCGCCAATGACCAGAATTTTCATATTCCTATATATGTGCTTTAATGAGTCAAAAAGATGTTTACTGTGCATGCAGCGGATGAAAAACCTGCATCCCGGTAAACAAAGGAAACGAAGAAAAAAATAGCGGTATTTGGAGGATTAATGCCGGAGAGGAGTGTCTGCGGCGGCTTCTTCCTGTTCTTCCGGTGCGGGGAACGACTCGCGCATTTTTGCAACGACTTCGTTTCCAAGCGTCATCAGTGCCACGCGGTGAACGTTTTTGCTTTTATGAATGTGAAGCGGGGTAACTCCCAGCGTATCATATTCAGGGGTCTGAAGCTGGTTTCCGGTTTTATGTTCATAATATTTTTTAACCTGAATCATCAGCATGTGCAGATGCAGTAGTTCTTCTTTTTGCATAGTAGTCACAAATCCTGATAGTTTCACCCGTACGGGTAAAATGTGCTTATTTATTTCTCCCGTGAAATGAGATATAGGTAACTCGTTACGTTTATATCTAAGTTCTTCAAACAGCAGGAATCCTCCGTAATGTGATACCCGGATACGGCGATTCACGCTTAAATCCCCGGATACGGGGCAGATTAAGAGGAATTTGGACTCGCGCGCCGGAAGACGGCGCATATCCCGCAATTTTTTCGGATACAAAAATCGTCTCTAAAAAACAGGGGTGTGTAAAATAATAAAGAGCCGGGAGAGGGTCAAAACGCTGAATGGACACTGCTGCCGCATCTCTTAGGTAATTTTACAATAAAGAATCGATGCCGCAGCATATAAACCCCGTACCGCGCGGTGCGGAAGTGTACAGAAATCAGCCTGGTAAAAGAAATCAAATGACTATTTATGGTTCGTTTTGAAAATAAAAAAGAATTATAACCGGGATTCACTTCCGCGATTCCCGAATCATGTATTTATATCTTTCGTGCAACCGTGATATATCCGGTATGACCCACACGGGTCGAAGGGCGTGTCCCGCGTGCGCTTCTTGTAAGTTCGCGCTCAAGAATTTCCACCGTCTGCACATGCTCTTTACCAAAGAGCTTCTCTGCTGCATCTATGACCGTAAATGTCTGTTCCAGAAACGGCGTATATGATGCAAAATACCCGCCTTTCCTGAGAAGC
>JAGHSU010000088.1 GCA_018065685.1 Candidatus Methanocorpusculum equi
CATATGATAGTCGTACCAGATACAAGTGTCGTCATTGACGGCCGCGTCACTGCCTTGCTCGAGAAAGGCGAATATGCTGGCGCAACCATAATAATACCCGAAGCGGTCTTTGCTGAACTCGAAGCACAGGCCAATCAGGGGCGTGAAATAGGATTTTCCGGTCTTGCGGAACTCCAGAAACTCTGTACTTTTGCAGCAGAGGGTAAAATCGTTCTAAAATACGTGGGTGAACGCCCGAAACTCGACCAGGTGAAACTTGCAGGCGGAGGAGAAATAGACTCCATGATCCGCAAAGTCGCCATCGAAAACAATGCGGTCTTTTTAACCAGCGACTACGTTCAGTCCCAGGTCGCAAAAGCAAAAGGACTTGAAGTCGTATTCCTAAAGTCCGACGCCGGAGACACAAATGCCCCCATGTTAATCGATGAGTTCTTTGATGAAAACACCTTTGCTGTATACTTAAAAGAGCGCGTAGCCCCCTACGCACGAAAAGGCACCATCAAAGAGTCAAAACTTGTCACCATCCGCGAGACTCCGTGCACCGAATACGAACTCAGAACTATCGCTCAGGAATGTCTTGAGCGTGCAAAGCGCCACCCCGACGGATTTGTAGAAGCAGAACTCCCTGGCGTTACCGTATCTCAGATAGGTTCAATGCGGATAACTGCAACCAGACCGCCTTTCTCAGACGGCATCGAGGTCACCATTACAAGACCCATACGCGAGGTCTCCTTCGAGTCATACAACTTTGCAGCAGCACTGAAAGATAAGTTAAAGAACAGCGCGGGAATGCTTGTTGTAGGAACGCCTGGTTCAGGCAAATCCACACTTGAACAGAATATTGCAACATATCTGTCCAGTGAAAACTATATCGTAAAAACCATAGAATCCCCGCGTGACTTGATGGTTACCGATAAGATTACCCAGTATACCTCGCTCGATGGAAGCATTGCCGCCGCAGGGGAAGTCTTAACTCTTCTTCGTCCGGACTATATCGTCTTTGATGAGATGCGCAGAAGCGAAGAACTCGCAGTATTTGCAGACTTACGCTTATCCGGCATCAAAGTCATCGGAGGACTTCATGCAAAATCCGCCCTTGACGCATTAATCCGCCTCGCAAGCCTCGTTGACCTGAATCTTATCCCGCAGATTGTTTCAACCATGGTCTTTGTAAAGACCGGAGACATCTCCGAAATTTACAATGTTTCAATCGGATTCGGCGTTCCAAAAGCCCTTGAACAGATTAACGACCCGCAGATTCGCCCTATTGTCCGTTTAACCAATATCAATACGGCAGAAACCGTTGCAGAAGCTTTCCGCTACGAAGGAGAGGTTATGGTCACCCCTGCCGCGGGTCTTGTTGAGATGCCTCCGGTAAAAACCATCGCCGCAGCAAAAGAAGAGGCAAAAGCTGCTGCAGCACCTGCGCCCGCCGCACAGCCCGCCCCGGTAGCTGTTTCTAAAGAAGAAGCCGCGCCGAAATATGGGGAAGATGAAGAACCTGCAGAAGAAGAGGCAGAGGCTCCCGCAGTTCACTCCATGCCGTCTTACGAAGTAACCGAAGACAATCCTGCATGGGTTGTCATCGAAAAAGAAATTCAAACTGAAATCAGCAGATTCACCGGAGGAGATATTATTGTTCGGATGATCTCCGACTCAAAGGCTGCAGTTTATATTGATGACATGGATGTTCCGGCAGCGATTGGAAAAGGCGGCAAAAACATCTCGTCAGTTGTGAATAAAGTTGGTGTTGGAATCGATGTCCGTCCGCTATCAGACCTGCCGGGGAGGGAAACCCTATCCGGGGATGTCCTGAAATCTGCAGGAAACAATCCCTGTTTCAAAATCAGAAGCGAGAAGAAACAGTTATCTATCATCTGCCCGGAACATTCCGGAAAGATTGTTGATTTGTTCTCCGGCAAAGAGTACCTCTTCACCGCAACGGTGGATGTCCGCGGAGAAATTCATCTCGCACGCTCTTCAAGTATTGCTGTTGAACTGGTGCGCCGGTACACTGATGGAGAAGACCTGAAACTCAAGCCGGTTGATTAAATATGTATATAGGTGTCTAATATGGCTGAAAA
>JAGHSU010000127.1 GCA_018065685.1 Candidatus Methanocorpusculum equi
TGGATGCGATTCAGAATCAGATAAATACTGAACTAATTTCGGAATACTACAGAATCTGAATTGTATGCAAAACTACGTTAAAGCATAAAACAAATATTATAATATGTTCGAAGGAATTATTCCTGCATTAATTACCCCGTTCCATGATGATGCCTCAATGTCTCTCGACATTGAAGGTTTCAGAAACTGTGTGGAACATGTCATAAAAGGAGGTGTTCACGCGCTGTGTGCCTGCGGATCGACCGGAGAATCCGCAACTATGACACACGCGGAACATATCCGCATCATTGAAGAGACCGTATCTGCCTCGAGCAACCGTACCCCGGTCATTGCAGGTACCGGCTCAAACAATACCGAAGAAGCGCTTCTCATGACCCGCGGTGCAAAGCATGCGGGAGCAGACGCAGTCCTTTTAATCAGCCCGTATTACAACAAGCCGAACCGCTCGGGGCTTTTAAAGCACTACAAAAAGGTAGCAGACATCGGTCTTCCGACCATTGTCTACAACATCCCGGGAAGAACCAGACAGAATCTCTCCCCCGATCTGATTCTGGAAATGGCGCAGACAATTCCGAACATTGTCGCCGTAAAAGAGGCAAGCGGAAACCTCGACCAGATGATGACCATCATTCACGGCATCAGAGACCTTGACCGCGACGAACCGTTCACCCTGTTATCAGGGGACGACTCGCTTACGCTCCCGATTCTCTCCCTCGGCGGAATGGGTGCGGTCTCCGTTACCGCAAACATCGAACCTGCCCGCATGGTTGAGATGTACAACAGATACAAGAAGGGCGATACACAGGGTGCAATGGACATGCACTATGAATTAATGGAACTTTCAAAAGCCCTGTTCATAGATGTAAACCCGGTCCCGGTAAAACGCGCTGCAGAGCTTTGCGGACTGATTAAGTGCGGAAACGTCAGACTCCCGCTTGACTCTTTAAGCCCTGAAATGACACAGAAATTAAAAGAGGTGCTTGCACGCTATGACTAAAACAAAAGTATTTGTCTGCGGTATCTGCGGCAGAATGGGCACTGTCATCTCACAGATGGTAAAAGCAAATCCGAATCTTGAACTGGCAGGAGGGATTGACATCGCTGCAGGTGAAGCACACGGGGTAAAGGTAGTAACCACCAAAGACCTTGCCGCATTCATCGACGAGGTACACCCGGATGTCATGATTGACTTTACTGTTGCCGCGGCAACGATGCAGAATGCAAAAATTGCTGCTGCAAAGGGAGTAAATCTTGTAATCGGCACGACCGGATTTGCCGATGAACAGGAGGCCGAATTAAAAGAGGCCGTCAAAAACGTCGCAGTCGTCAAGACCGGGAACTTCAGCATGGGCGTAAACATCTTCTGGGAGCTTGTCCGCGAAGCGGCAAAACGCCTTGGAGACTATGATATTGAAGTCATCGAAGCACACCACCGCAACAAAAAGGATGCCCCGTCAGGAACCGCAAAAACCATTTTGCGCATCTTAGAGGAGGAAACCGGAAAGACCGAGGAGATGTACGGCAGATGCGGCATGACCGAACGCAAAGATGAAATCGGCGTGCATGTCATCCGCGGAGGAGACGTCGTAGGAGACCACACGGTTCAGTTCCACCAGAACTATGAGACCATCTCCTTAACCCACCGTGCATACGACAGGTCAGTCTTCGCCCGCGGCGCGGTAAAGGCAGCCGAGTGGACTGCATCCGCAAAGCCCGGAATGTACACAATGAAAGAGGTTTTAGGTCTGTAAAAACAGAAACCTATATCCCGTTTTATGATAAATATATAAGAAACAAAAACAGGTGTAAAAAAATGCCCGCAAAAGTTGATGTTAACACATGCACCGGATGCACATCCTGTGTTGATGCCTGCCCTGCAGAAGCAATCGAAATCGAAAACGACAAAGCAAAAATTATCGCAGCTGACTGTGTCGACTGCGAAACCTGTGTTGATGAGTGCCCCGCAGGCGCCATCTCCATGGAATAAATTTTTTTCCAGCCCTTTCCTTATGTACACGTTTCTCATCGGAATTGCAATCCTTGTTGTCGGATATTTTACCTGGGGGAAATAGCAGAGAAGATTTTTTCTCCCGATAATCGACTTACTCCCGCCATAGCAGAACGGGACAACACAGACAGGATGCCACTTCCCAATAAGAGAAACATGCTCATACAGCTGCTTAATATTGCAGGTATAGGGCCTATTGTAGGAGTTGCCCTTGGAATACTGTTTGGCCCGATTGTCTTTATTATCATGCCAATCGGAAATGTTCTCGGCGGCGCAATTCATGATTATTTTTCAGGCATGATTTCTCTCAGGAATAACGGGAAAGATTTGCCGCTGCTGATTTCAAAATTTCTTGGAAAAAAGGTAACCTGGATATTTTCTCTCTTTCTCATCGCCGCTATATTACTGGTAGTGGCGACGTTTGTTAATATTCCGGCGAATTTTATTGCAGAAATGATTCCTCTCGGATCATCCGTGTTCGTGGTTGCTGTCATTTGTATTTTTCTCTACTATATCATATCATCAATCGCTCCGATTGATAAAATAATAGGCAGGATATACCCGTTTATGGGAGTACTGATTCTGATAGTGACAGGGGTTGTTGCTGTTGTCCTCATGGCAACCCACGCTGGAGACATCCCGGATATCCCATTGACAGTTGACGGATTTTTGGGGGCGTGGAATGCCCATCCGACCGGACAGCCGCTGATACCTATGCTCTTTGTAACAATTGCCTGTGGAATTCTCTCCGGATTCCATGCAACCCAGAGTCCGATTGTGGCACGTACGCTTACCTCGGAACACGCCGGAAGAAGGGTGTTTTACGGGATGATGATTGTTGAAGGGCTGATTGGTATGGTCTGGGCGGCAGCAGCATCCGTATTCTACGTCGCAAACACGGAAGTACTAACCGCAAACTTATCAGGAACAACCGTTATTTATGAGACTCTTGAATATCTTCTGCCTGTCCCGCTGATTTTCCTGTCTGTAGTTGCATTTATTTTTCTCTCAGTCACCTCCGGAGACACAGCACTTCGGGTACTTCGGACGTCAACCGCAACCCAACTAAATATCCCGCAGAATAAACCGATAAAGCGCGTTCTCCTTCTTCTCCCCTTCATTGGGGTAGTTACGCTGCTTCTTTTCTGGCCAAACCTGTCAGGCAACGGATTTGCCATTCTCTGGAACTATTTCTCATGGTTTAATCAGGTCATTGCCTGCTTCGCACTTCTGACGATTACCGTCTACCTTGCATCAAAAAAGAAGATATGGATTATATCAGCAGTCCCTGCAGCATGTATTATTTTTGTCTGCGTAAGTTACATCACATGGATAAGTCCGGAACATCTTGCAGGAGCCCCTGTCGGATTCGGGCTGCCGCTTGAAGTTTCATATATTATTGCCGCAGTGTTTGCAATTGGTCTCACGGTCCTCGCTGTTCTGCGGGGAAGAGCACTATCCAGATGGAAAAGTTTCTCCGCTGACACTCAGCCTGTCTATCCACCGGCAGAAAAAACAGTGAGTGAACACATTGTTTTACTCCGTTTTTCCAGCTTCTTTTTTGCGAACCTCAGACCACTTTTAATATTCTCAGAAGATCCAGGGGGCTTTCAGCAAACAGCCGCGGACGCACCTCGTTTTCATGCCTGTCCCCGTATTTTGCATGAATTGCTGCCATTCCAACCGCAGACGCCGGTTCAATGTCGCGGCGCATTGAGTCTCCGACATAGGCCGCCTCATACGGTTTACAGTTGAGAAGGTCTAAGGCACATTCAAAGGGTGCGTGATGCGGCTTTTTATATCCTGTGGTATCATACCCCACACACACATCAAAAAATTCAGAAAGCCCGGTTTTTTCCAGCCGCTGGTTGGCGGCATAGGTGTAGGCATCCGTTACCACAGCAAGCCTGTATCCGCGTTTTTTCAGAAGAGAAAGCGTTGTAGGGATACCTGTGTAAGGAGTGAGAGTGTTCATTTTCGCTTCATCGTAAGCTGCTGCGGCCTTAAAGTACGCCTCAATCGAAAAACACTCATGTATCTCCATGAACTCCTGCAGATTCATGTGGTCTTCGATTGAGTACCTGCCGCGGAAGTAGTACCCGTAAAGCTCCTCGGCAGTTCCTTTTCCAAGAAATGACACAGCGGCTTCACATCCTGCCTTCATGCATGAGTATAAATCAAAGAGGGTGTTATCCATGTCAAAAATAACGGCCTTGAAGGAAGATGATAAAATCGTCTGCATTATTCTGTCACCAGCCCTTCCGGAGGAAGGCGGTATCCACCGTTTATCCGTTCAAGACAGATACAGTTTCTGAACGCATCGATTGGGATGCTGGCAGCAGAGTCAAAGTACTCTAAAACCAGCTTCCACGGCATCAGATATGCCTCGTTTTTCTTTCCTCCGCGGAATTCTGCGGCAAGATAGCCGTCTCTTCCGGTGTACTGAATAAATCCTGAGATGTTATCAATCTGGTGCACCCCGTCTTTGTCTTTGTGGAAGTTGCTTGAAAATGAGAGGCGTGTTCCAAGAAGGGATTTGCATTCGATTGCAAGATAATACTCGGGCTCACGCGAATCTACAATGATATCCACGTACTGGGTGTTGTAGGTTGACTGCTTTAAACGGTAGGCGAAGCCGCGCATCCGGTGCTCGGTGAAGTATCTGTTCATGCAGATGACCATGTCCCGCTCAAAGCTGTTCTTCATTGTATATGTATTGGTTTTCTGATAACATCAAATAAACGGTACAGTATCTCACACAAAGCAGCACCGGGAACAGGACTTGGATATATTTATAGGTACAATGCATAATATATGAGTATGCATCGTATGAAAATCATTACCAAAGCTACCCTGATTGGTTTAATTCTTCTCATAGCAGCTGTGACCATCACCGCAGGGTGCGTGGAGACCGGAGATGAAACCACGTCGACGGGATACGAACCAACGGCAGAACCGACACCCGGCGATGTTTCGGAAACACTCGATAAGGAGATTCCAATCCTTGGGGACTGGAAATATACATTTACCACTGACTCGGGTGAAACAACCATGGTTTATCATTTTGACAGGGATCACGTCGGGACATTTTCCACAGGAAATTCAACAAGCGGTATTCACTGGCTCTATAACGAAGAAGATCAGACCTACATGGTTAACTACGATAAATTACAGCAGCAGGAAGATATGATTATCGTCCTCCATGAAGGTAAATATTACCTCTACTCCCTTGGCGGAGGGTACGCCTGCGAACGTGTTGAATAAAAATAAAATCTGAAAAATAAATCCGAAAGATAAAACCAGAAATAAATCCGAAAATAAATTCACAGTTACAGGGTCTGAATTTCAGAGACCCTGCTCTTTTTTCCCGTCAAGTTCTGCTGCCCGCACAAAACAAAGCGCAGCTCTTTCCGCATCCCCGATGGCCTGATACGCTTTTCCGAGCAGATTTATCGTCTCTGCATCATCCGGGGAGATTACCAGTGCCCGCTCGAACGCATCAGCGGCATCCAAAAACCGCTCAAGGTTTAACAGGGATTTGCCGCGTCCCGCCCATGCGGCTGCGTCTCCCGGGGTCATCTCGCAGAGCCGTAAGTAGGCCTCTGCCGCTTTTTCATACCGCCCGTCAGCAAAACACGCATCTGCTGTCTGCTGCCAGAAAAAAGGATTGTTTGTCGGATGAAACGTCATATCACTACTCTCAGGATTATTGCTGTTTTGGATTATTGCTGCCCTGGCTTATTGTTGTTTTGTATTACTGCTGCTTTCTCTGGTTGTACTGGTACCAGATTTTGCATGCGCCTTCGTGTGAGACCATGCAGGGGCCCACAGGGATTCTTGGTGTACAGACCTTTCCAAAGAGTTTGCAGTCTGTCGGGTCAGCGATGCCGCGGAGCACTTTATCACAGATGCACCCTGCTTTTTTCGTGACCTCTTCAAATGTCAGGTCAAACTTTTTCTGTGCATCGAACTGCTCGAACTCAGGCTTAAGCTTTAAGCCGGACTCCGGAATAACCGGAAATCCGCGCCATTCCACATCGGCAGGCTCAAAGACCTCTTTCATCGGACGCTGGGCTTTTACGTTACCCTCACGGGTTACAACGCGCGGGTAGGCATTGTCAACTTTCGCCTCGCCGTTTTCAATCTGCTCGGCAATCATTAAAAGACCGAGCAGAATATCCTCCGGCTCGAATCCTGCAACGACCTGGGGCACCCTGAACTGCTCGTACTCATGATATCCCATGACCGCACAGACATGTCCCGGAAGAAGGAAACCGTCAAGCGATGCCTCACCCTGCGACATAAGCCACTTCATTGCGGGAGGCACCAGACGGTGGGAGACCAGGATACTCAGGTTTTCCGGCGGGTTGGCTAAAAGTGTTGCCGCAACCGTCGGCACCGTTGTTTCAAATCCGACCGAGATGAGGGAGACCTCTTTATCCGGATTCTGCCGCGCGATTTCCGCGGCCTTTGCTGCCCCCTGTACAATTCTTACGTCGCCATCCGCATGCTCAAGAGAGGTTTTTGTTCCCGGAACACGCAGAAGGTCACCGTAGGTACAGACGATGTTGCCGCGTTCCGCAAGCTGCACTGCCGCATCGATTTCCCCCTGAGGAGTGATGCAGACGGGGCATCCGGGGCCCATAACGATTTTAAACTGCTTTGGAATAACCGAGCGGATTCCGTACTTTGCAATGGCTGCTTCGTGTGTTCCGCAGACATGCATGACGCGGATGTCGCGGTCAACCACACGTTCGATTGATTTTGCTATATCTGTGCCGAGCGTCATATATAGGTATTATATTGGTTTTTGTTACTTATAAGGAGGAGGTATCCCAGGGTTCAAAAACGCTTCCGCTATCCGGCACGGATTCAGTACAGCGGGGTTTCTGCGTGCATACCGTATAGAAACACATATATCTCCTCTCTCCGTATTAATTCACATGAAATTACGTTACGCAGGCCACTCTTGCTTTATTATATCTGCCTCGAAAAAAATCGTCATTGACCAGATGCCGCCCGGGGATAACATCGACGCAGACATCGTGCTCTTAACCCATGCCCACGGAGACCACCTGGGTGACCACCCCGAGAAGTTCAGACGTGTGTATGCGGTCCATGAACTTGCCTCATGGCTGTCAGCTAAGGGTGTTGATGCACGGGGAATGAACATCGGAGGGACGGTGACTGACGGAGACGTCGAAATAACCATGGTCCGCGCGGAGCACTCCAGTTCAATTATGGAAAACGGCGTACCCGTCTATATGGGGGAGCCGTGCGGATTTATCATCCGCACAGAAGGTATTACCATCTATCACGCAGGAGATACCGGGCTCTTTTCAGATATGAACCTCATCAGGTCTCTTTATCATCCGGATGTGGCGCTCCTTCCCGCAGGAGGTCTCTACACCATGGGACCAGCGGAAGCAATGATGGCTGCCGAATTTGTGGGAGCTCCCCTGGTCATTCCGATGCACTACAATACGTTCCCTGCGATACAGCAGGACTTAACCGGATTTAAGAAGGCGATTGAGGAGACAACCGCGATGAAGGTTGAGCTGCTGCAGCCGGGAAATGAACTGACACTGTAACCGGAAACAGATAAAACAAAAATAAAAACCGCAACAAAACAAAAACCGCAGCAAAAATAAAAACCGCCGCAAAAATAAAACCAGGGTTCCGGAACAGATTACTTCAGCATCTGCTTCAGGAACTGACCGGTATAACTTTTTTTCACCCGTGCCACCTCCTCAGGTGTCCCCTTCGCGATAATCTGCCCTCCGGCACTTCCCCCTTCCGGCCCTAAGTCCAGGATATAATCCGCCGACTTAATCACATCCAGATTGTGCTCAATGACAATGACCGTGTTTCCCTTTTCAACCAGACTGTCAAGAACGCCGATTAACTTCTTCACATCATGGAAATGCAGACCGGTTGTCGGCTCATCAAGGATGTAGACGGTTTTTCCGCCGGAGCGTTTCGCAAGCTCGCGGGTAAGTTTAATCCGCTGCGCCTCGCCTCCGGAAAGGGTGGTCGAACTCTGCCCGAGTTTGATGTAGCCAAGACCTACGTCCGCTAATGTCTGCAGTTTTGCCGTCACATTCGGATGAGCTGAGAAAAGCTCAAGCGCCTCATCCACACTCATATTCAGAACATCCGAGATGGACTTCCCCTTAAACCTCACCTCGAGCGTCTCCGCATTGTAGCGTGTTCCTTTGCACTCCTAACACTACACATACACATCACGGAGCAAGTTCATCTAAATATACATCACACCGTCTCAGCAACAGGCCTCGCACCCCCCTCCATTTACGTTGAATTAAACACGCCCGGGACCGTACCCGCGGATCTTTGCCTCTTTCGTTTCCGCAAATATCTTCCTGATGTCATCAAAGACCTTGGTATATGTCGCAGGATTGGAACGCGGGGTTCTGCCGATTGGTGACTGGTCAATTACAATGACATTTTCAAGTTTGCCGTCAAAGGAAAGGGATTTGAAAGCTCCCGGTGTTTCCTTTGACTGATGGAGTTTCTGCCTGAGTGCCTGATACAGCGTATCATAAATCAGCGTGGACTTTCCCGAACCGGAGACTCCTGTGACAACCGTCAGCGTCCCGAGCGGAATCTTTGCGGTCACATTCTTCAGATTGTTCTCCGTACAACCGGAGATGGTCAGATATGAATCAGAGCTTCTGCGGGACGCTGGTACCGGAATCTCATACTCTCCTGAAAGGTACTTTCCGGTGAGTGAGTCTTTTGCTTCGGCAATTTCCTGAGGTGTGCCGGCAGCAGTGATTTTTCCTCCGTAAATCCCCGCCCCGGGGCCGATATCAATGACATAATCCGCAGCACGGATGGTCTCTTCGTCATGCTCGACCACAATAACCGTATTCCCGAGGTCACGCAGATGTTTTAAGGTTGCTATCAGTTTCTGGTTATCCCTCTGATGCAGACCGATGGAAGGCTCATCAAGGATGTACAAAACCCCCATCAGATTTGAACCAATCTGCGTTGCAAGGCGTATACGCTGCGCCTCACCCCCTGAAAGCGACCCGGCACTGCGTGAAAGCGTAAGGTATCCGAGCCCAACCTCCTGCAGGAAGGTAAGACGCGAATGAATCTCGCGAAGAATTAGACGGGCAATCTCTCCCTCTTTTTCCGTCAGCTTAAGGCTGTCAAAGAACGAGAGGGCATCATCAATCGACATGTCTGTTACATCAGCAATGGATTTTCCGGCGATTTTTACCGCAAGCACCGACTCTTTCAGACGCTTTCCGTGACATGTAGGGCAGGGAAGAATCCGCATGAACTTTTCAAGCTCCGCCTTCCGGTAATCAGACTTTGACTCGGAGTGCAGGCGGGCCACCTGCGGAAGGAGCCCCTCCCATGTCCCGTGATAGGCGAACTCCGCATTCCGCGAACTCTGTTTGAAATGAATCTGTGCATCTCCCGTCCCGTACATCAGCCCGTTGTACTGCTCCCTGGTAAGCTCCTCAATAGGCGTCATCAGGGTAAACCCGAGATAGTCGCCGACACCTTTCAGATACTGGACGCGGAACCCGTCGAAATAATTTTTATAAGTGGCAACCGCCCCTTCGGAGATTGAAAGACTCTTATCAGGAATAATCAGATCCGGGTCAAAAATCATCTGGAAGCCGAGACCGTTACAGGTCGGGCACGCCCCGAACGGACTGTTGAAGGAAAACATACGCGGCTGCAGCTCCTCAAACGACATGCCGCAGACGGGGCATGCCATCTTTGCAGAGTAGACGGCATCTTTGGTATCTCCGCCGGATGATACATACACAAGCCCGTCTTCAGCATGTTCCAGCGCTTTTTCCAACGCTTCATTTATTCGGGAACGGTCCGATGCGTCACAGCGGTCGATTACGATATCGATGTTGTGCATAATGTAACGTCCGAGTTTTATCTCATCGTCAGTACGGTAAATTTCTCCATCGACACGCACCCTGGTAAAACCGTCCGCGTTTAAATCGCGGAACAGCTGCTCATACGTTCCTTTCTTCTTTCTGACGACTGGGGCCAGCACAGTCACCATTCCTGAAAAATCCTTCATAACCGCGTCAGCTATCTGTGCAGGGCTTCTTGCCTCAATTCTTACATGATGCTTCGGACAGTAGGGCACACCAATGCGGGAGAATAAAAGGCGGAGATAATCATAAATTTCGGTAACGGTCCCCACGGTTGAGCGCGGATTCTTCGAAGTGGTCTTTTGTTCAATCGCGATGGAGGGGGAAAGCCCGTCAATAGAATCAACATCAGGCTTTCGCATCTGTCCTAAAAACTGTCGCGCATAGGCAGAAAGCGATTCGACATACCGTCTTTGCCCCTCTGCATAAATTGTATCGAACGCGAGAGTGGACTTACCCGAGCCGGAGACCCCGGTAATTACCGTTAGTTTGTCACGGGGGATGGTCACAGAGATATTCCGGAGATTGTGCTGCCGCGCCCCCTTTACCTCGAGATTTTTCATAGCTGTGTATTAGGTATGACGGGATAGGATATTAGGGTTTAGAGACCGTCACTTCCCGACCTCTGTAAGGTGGGTAAAGAGAGCCGCATAAATTAAGGAAAACATCGTCTGTTTCCGGAAATAGATAACAGTCCCGGTGACCCCGCGCTCTGTCATATTTTATACTCAGTATCTCTGTCCGGTCAGAGAGACAGATGATACGGTTTTCATTGTGAATCTGCAGAACAAAGTCATCCACGGTTCCAATCTGGTTCAGGATATCCTGACTTAACAGATAACAGGGGAGGGGAATCTGTTCCGCAAAAACGGGTTCGGCAACGAGGATTCTGAGGAAAAGACGCCGGGACAGCTGCTTTAATGCTTTATCCGAAAAATGCTCCTTAAAATATCCAACATCGTTTACAAATATCACCATCTCTTCCTTTGCTTTTGAGCAGATGTTCTGCAGATGTGTTTCAATCACCCATTCTGAAGAGAGTTCATAGGATTTGATGGACATACGGTCCGGAATATTGTTATGCTGCTCAAAGTTGTTCAGGTATGTCTCGATAGAGGTATAGGTATCGATGGATTCGGCACGCAGCCGGTCGAAAATCTCCTTCGTATCAACTGCCGCGTATCTCACAGGTTTTCCCCCGCTGTTTTCCACAAACCCGCGCGTTTCAAGAGAGGCTAAAACACTGTATATTTTGTTCCTTGGAACGCCGCTGAACGCATAAATATCTTTGACAGATGCTGATTTCAGGTGAAATATGATGTAATACACCTTTCCCTCGTTTTCCGAGAGCCCGAGCAGTCTCATTTTCGAGAGAGACTCCCCGTTGTCTTCAACCGGATTATTCATTAAATTGTGTTACCCTTAAAGGTACTTATATTTTCGTATTTTTGGACGGAAATTCCATTGATGAAAAACGTACCCGGTAATCTCTTCTGGGGGAATAAGGGATTTTTCCCATCTGCATAAGTAGTTTCCCCATCTGAGAGATGGATATTGTGACTGATAACTGTTACATAACCTATTTATTATTCTCCCCAAATAATAAAGATGTAGTATCCCGAAATTAGCTCAGTATTTATCTGATTCTGAATCGCATCCATCACACGCAGCCCAGAAC
>JAGHSU010000056.1 GCA_018065685.1 Candidatus Methanocorpusculum equi
GAAAGAATCCTGAACTACGTGAACAGCTGGTTCTGGGCTGCGTGTGATGGATGCGATTCAGAATCAGATAAATACTGAACTAATTTCGGGATACTACACCATCTCCCTGAGACGAAAAAACACTTATTGTTATCCAACATATATAATACCAATAATACCACACCTGAATACCGAGGAGACATGGCGAACAAAACAACAGTACTTGAGGAACTTCGCGGGCGGCTGCTTGACCTCTCATTGAGAAACAACCTGTTAAACTATCATGTACAGGCTGCGCGGTCAATCGAAATCACCGACTCGCATGAAAGTGAAGTGTACAGCACCTTAGTCCAGAAAGAAAAGACAATGAAGTTTCAGCCGGGGGAAAACAGCAAAGACACCGCATCCCCCGAAGAAAAAAATATCTGGAAATATCCGATCTTCTCCCGCGGCACAAAAAACACCGAACAGATACTCAATACCCCGTACAGTGACATAGAACTCAGAAAAAGACTCTACTCCCTCCAGACAAAAAGCCGCACCGTCTTCGAAGAACAGGGATACCCGATACTCTACCTCGCCCTCGGATTCGTTGAATGGGACGACCCCGCAAACAAAGGACTAAAAGCCCCGCTCCTCCTCATACCGGTAGACCTAATCCGCAAAAACATCCGGGAAAACTATACGCTCTCCTGGTCCGGAGAAGACCCTGTTGTATCCCCCTCGCTTGCCGCAAAGTTAGCCGAGGAAGGAATCGCCCTCCCCGGGTTCGGACATCCGGAAAGCCGCGAAGAGGTTGCAGCATTCTTTGAAACGGTGCAGACCCTCATACAGCAGAGGGGATGGAAACTCCTCCCCGGCGTCATCTTAGACCTTTTCAGCTTCAAAAAATACGTCATGTACAAAGACCTCGACCCGGAAAGCTGGGGCGAGGGATTCTCCATCGAAGGAAGCACCCTCATCAAAAGCATCTTCTCCGCAGACGAACACACAGCACCTTCAGGCAGCGGTGAGCCGGTAAAAAGTCTCGACTTTTCAAACATCATGGATGCTGACTCCTCACAGCTTGCAGTAATCGCCGAGGCAAAGACAGGAACAAACCTCGTGGTCGAAGGACCTCCCGGCACCGGAAAAAGCCAGACGATTGCAAATATGATTGCAGAGATGCTCGCATCAGGAAAGAGTGTCCTGTTCGTCAGCGAAAAAATGGCTGCGCTGCAGGTTGTAAAGCGAAGACTTGACGCCGCAGGGCTATCACGGTTCCTTTTGGAACTCCACAGCCAGAATGCAAAAAAGACCGACTTCCTGCATGAGCTCGAATCCTGTCTGATGATGCCGTTCGAGACAGGGGATGCATCCCCCGATGCAGACACAAGGGCAAAAATCGAAACCCTGAGTTCGGACCTCTCCGGCTACTGTGAGGAACTCAAAACCCCTGTGGGTGCCTGCGGATTTACCCCGTATGACCTCTTTGGAATCCGCGAGCAGTACCGCTACGAGTTCGAGGAAAAACGCCGTACCGCTCTCCCCTACGCGCCTGTAGAGGATGCTGTTCATCTGACAGCAGACGGATACCGTGCAGCGGTTGCGGCACTCACCGACATCGTATCATATCTCCCGACACTCCTCCGCGAAGAAGAGACAATCTTCACCCACCCTTGGGCAGGGTCCTCCCCGGGACGTCTCCGGCCTGCAGAACGTGAAGAACTGCGGGCTCTTGCCGTCACGTTCAGAGACAACATGCAGGAAGTGCACTCCCTCATTCAGAACACGGCGGCCTCTGCAGAACTTCCGTTCGTTCCAAAAAATGAGACAGGTCTTGTTATATTCACCGACACCTGTCGCGAAATCGGAAAAGCATACCCTATTACACGCGAAGTTCTGGAAAATCCCGCATGGCAGAACAAAGCGGCCGCAGAGCAGCTGGTCTCCCGCTCCGCAAAGAATCTTTTAATGAAGAGAACGGTGGATGAGCTGTTCACCCCTGACATCGCGGCAAAGGATGTTTCAGCCCTCTATCAGGAGTACCTGAAAGTCAGCGGAAAAGGAGCACTTTCGCGTATCTTTTCCTCAAAGTACAAGGATGTAAGAGCCGAGGTCATATCATGCCTCAGAAACCCGGATTTACCTGATGCGGAGATAAGAAACGGACTGCAGCAGGCAAAGATTTACTTCTCCGGACGCGAAGGATGGGATGCGGATAAAGCTGCCTGTGAGGAGCTCTTCTCTCCTGTCTGGAACGGGGATGACACAGACCCTGACCTTCTGCAGGACTATATGAGATGGATTTACATCCTGCGGTCCTGGCTCCGTGAAGGGCGCATCACATCTGCTACGGTTGACCGGCTGATTGCCGGAAAAACAGAAGGGTGCGCATCCGCCGCAGATGAGCTGAAGGAAAAATACGAAACTGCAATGGCGGCACGTTCCGACCTCATGGCGCGTCTGCACATAACTGAAGAGAAGGAGCCTGAGTTTGAGGAACTACTTGCAGCCGCCGGAAAATGGGCAGAAAGCATCGAGCGCATCGAATCCTGGGGAAGATTCCTCTCGTACACGGACGCTGCGAAAAACACAGCAGCATGTCATACCGCAGAACTGGTCCGGGCCGGAAAACTGGAGGCGGATGCTATCATCCCGTCATTTGTTGTAGGATACATCGACGACCTCTTAAAAGCGGCGTATGAAAAGCGCCCGCGGCTTGCACAGTTTGCACAGATGCCACATGAGCAAAAGATTGAAACCTTCAAAGCCCTTGACCGTCAGATAATCAGTGAGAATGCAAAGCAGCTGTCACGTAAGCTTTCAAAGCAGATGCCCGAACTCTTCGCGGGAGCTTCCCGCGAGTCGGAGATGGGCATTCTTGCCGGTGAATTTAACCGCAAACGCGGCCACATGTCCATCCGGTCCCTGATGACGAAGTGCGGCGAACTGATTCAGAAGATAAAGCCCTGCTTTATGATGAGTCCCTTGTCCGTCGCCCAGTATCTGGACCCGCGGTCGGTGACCTTCGATATCATCATCTTCGACGAAGCAAGTCAGGTCAAACCAGAGGATGCCTTAGGGGCCCTCATGCGGGGCAGACAACTCGTGGTAATGGGTGACTCACGGCAGCTTCCCCCCACATCCTTCTTTGACTCGACGGGGGGTCTCTTCGACGAGGAAAACGACTTTGGAGACGGTACGGCAGAGATAACCGATATGGAAAGTCTGCTTCATGCCTGCAAACAGGTATATCCCACACGGCGCCTTACCTGGCACTACCGCTCGCGCCACGAGTCGCTTATTGCGGTCTCGAACGCGGAGTTCTATGACGGCTCCCTGTTCGTCTTCCCGTCGCCGAAACATGACACGGATGACCTGGGGCTCTCCTTCGTTCACGTGGATGGGTCAGTCTATGACCGGGGAAAGACCGGGGTAAACCGCGGAGAGGCAAAGGAGGTGGCACGTGCCGTCATCGAATATTACCGGAGATTCCCCGATAAAACACTCGGCGTTGCCACATTCTCCTCAAAGCAGCAGGAGGCAATCCGCCGGGAGGTGGATATTCTCCTGCGGGACAGTCCCGGTGTTGAGGCTCTGATGCAGTCCGTAAAAGGCGAGGAGTTCTTTGTCAAGAATCTGGAAACGGTGCAGGGTGATGAACGTGATACGATTCTCATCAGTATCGGCTACGGATTTGACGGTGAACACAAACTCTCACGTAACTTCGGCCCCTTAAACCAGGCGGGGGGAGAACGGCGTCTGAATGTCTTAATCACCCGTGCCCGTGAGCGCTGTGTTGTGTTTTCAAACTTCCGCGGGTATGAACTTCCATTGGGTGAGGAAACGCCCCGCGGCGTCTGTGCGCTCGCATCCTTCCTTATCTATGCAGAGAGCAGAAACAGTGACTCGCTGGAAGCGGTATCTGCCGCAGAACCGGCATCTGACAGGTTTTCGGACACGATTGCAGAGATGCTTGAAAGCCGCGGCTACGCAGTAACCAGAAATGTGGGTTGTGCAGGATTTAGAATTGATATTGCGGTCGCCCATCCGACAGAACCCGGCGTATTTATGGCAGGGATTTTATCTGACGGGAGAAACTACTGGTCGGCAGCGGATGCCCGCGACCGCGACCGCCTGCGGCTCCAGATTCTGGAAGGGCTTGGATGGAACATCATCCGTGTCTGGGCGCCTGAGTGGTTCTGCGCCCCGAAAGAATGTGAGCGGAAACTGCTGCAGGCCCTTGAAGAGGCAAAGACAGGGAAATCAAAATCCGGTGCGGCAAAGAAGAAGGGAGATGCCGAATCCGTGAAAAAACCTGCGGCAGAGGCAACCGTACGGGATGAAGAGCCCCTCACGCAGGAAAAAACCACGGAAACCGGACCGGAGGTAATCCGGGAAAAGCCTGCTGCAAAGCGGACGGTGCGGAAAAAGGCGGAAAAAACGGACATCCCGGCTGCAGCCGCGGAGAAAACAGAGGAAAAAGAAGAGCATGAGGATCTCTTTGAGCCGGTACAGAAACCTGCGCCGAAGCGTGTCAGAAAACCCGCGCAGCCCGCCGCCTCTGCGGCAGGGAGTGCAGCAGTCCCCGCATTGTATCATGTTCCGACAGGGCCTGTGGAGACACCGAAAGACAAAGAGGGTCCCCGCGAGTGGAGACGGGTCCCTGCTGAGATGGATTTCCCGAAGTATGTCGCGGCGAAACAGTGCATCCTCCAGAAATACAATCAGTTCGCCTCAGTGCAGGACTATGTTATAGGAACTGCAATTGTGGAGATTACAGCAGTCGAAGGACCTCTTTCGGAAAACACCCTTTATTCCAGGATTAAAGAGTTAGGCCGCGTCCCGCGTCTCACGCCGGCAATTAAGGATACCATCTCAAGACAGGTGCGTGAGGTAACAGCTGACGGACAGCTTGAACGCGACGATGAGGGATTTATCTCGATCCCGGACGGGGAGCTGATTCCAAGGGTCCGCGGTGCGGGGTGGGTCATCACTGATGTATCACTCCCGGAGCTATTACTTGCGGCACAGATTATTCTGATGCGGCAGTATGCAACACCAAAGGCGGAGCTTGCAAAGCAGACGGTGACCTCCCTCGGGTTTAAGGCGACCGCTGTCGCCCGCGAGCGTGCAGAAAAAGCGGTTAATATGGGTATCAGACTCGGTATCATCACCGAAGAAGACGGAGTATGCACCGTCAAATCCTAATACTACTTCCACCCAATATACTTCTATGTCATTATCAGTAGACGTTATTGACAAGCTTGCCGCATTAATTACAGCAGCTTTCGGTTTAATTGCCGCACTGGCATGGAACACTGCAATCCAGGAGATTTTCACTGAAATCTTCGGCGAACAGAGCACTATCCCTGCAATGCTCGGATATGCCGTATTTGTAACAATTATTGCTGTCTTATTCACGGTCTGGATCGGATTCGTCTCCAAGAAGGCAAAGACTGCAGCAGATGCAGCATCCGAGAAGGTCAAAAAAGCCGCAGCAGAAAAACTGCAGCACTTAAAGAAGGAAGAGTAACTAAATTATTGTTTTCGGGAGGGGTTTACCCTCTCTTTTTCAATTCGTCTTTTCTCCGGTATCCATCTGCCATCAGGGATACAATGTTTACAACCGGAAGTCCCGTGGTCTGATGAATATGATATTCACAGAAGGGGCACACAGTAACTACCGTGTCAGCCCCCGTGTTTTTAATCATCTCTGCACGGCGTTTCCCGATTTCTTCCGCCTCATCAGGTTTTCCGGACCGCACACCCCCTCCGGCCCCGCAGCACTGTGCTTTCAGGTCAATAAATGACCCGATAAATGAGGTGAGAATCTCCCGCGGTTCTTTTCCAATCCCCTGCCCCCGCAGAAGATGGCAGGGGTCATGATAGGTATATGTCCCGGAGACGGCCTCCGGAATCTCGAACCCCTCTTTTACCAGGAACTCGGTTATATCATAGACGGTAAACGGTGTCGTATAATCATTTTTCAGTGTTGAGCCGCAGCCTGCACAGACGGTAATTACCGTTTCTATTCCTGCAAATGCCGCGATATTTTTCTTCTGCAGCCCAGGGATAATTTTGGTAAATCCTGTTCTGATAAGAGGAGAGCCGCAGCAGACCTGGGTTTTGGGAATAACCACACGGTAGCCGTTTCTCGTCAGAACAAAGACCGTATCAGCCGCCGGCTGCTGTACGCGGGCGTTAAACATGCACCCGACGAAAAACCCGACCGTCCCTTTGAAGGGGACGCCTTCTGCCGGTTCATAGACCTCTTCCGCCGTTTCAAGGAAAGTATCCTTCCCTGAAACCGAGCGGCCGGTCTTTTCAATCAGATCCGCAAGCGTGGCATGTGCGGGAAGACCAAAACCTGCCGCAACCGCTTTCTCTCTCAGTTTTTCGATTGCTTTTCCCGGGATGTTGATATGCTTCGGACAGACCTCAACGCACTTTCTGCAGGTGGTACAGGAGAAAAGTCCTTTTTCCACAGCAATCGGAATCCTGTCTTCCATGTTTCTCGGATCAAAGGAGATACACGCCTCCTTTGCAAATATTGCAGGACCTGCGTATCCTCCGACTGCAGGGCACGCGGAGACGCATGAAAGGCACTCGATGCACTCACGAAGCGGTTTTATTTTTTCAAGCTCTGTATCCGTTATGCTGCGAAAACCGCATGCATCAGGCGTGAGACTGCCGAAGCGTTTGATGACGGGTGATACATCACAGACCAGGTCCCTGATAACCGGAAGATTCAACGGCTCGATGACATCTCCCTCTGCTGCCTGCTTTTCGCATGCGAGAGCCGGTTCTCCGTTTACCCGTACCGCACATGACCCGCACTGGGCGCTTCTGCAGCAGTGTCTGAAGGACAGAGAAGGGTCAATGGTGTCGCGGATGGTCTCAAGAACGGTGAGTACAGTACATCCCGCGGGAACCTGTACGGCATAGGATTCGAGGTGCGGAGCACTCTCTTTTTCCGGACTGAACCGGGAAACCGAGACAGTGATAGAGACGGAATCCGGGTTCATTGAAGATGTTCCTCCCTGATTTCGATGCCTGCTTTATCCCTGATGAACCATGTGTGTCCAAAGGGAGATGTTTCATTTGTCCACGGGACCTGTATATCAGTTCTGGTATGCGACCCGCGGGATTCGCGGCGAAGCAGGGCGCCGGATACAACAAGGGATGCGGTCGTCAGCATATTTTCAACCGTTACTGCGGCAGGAATCTCCTCTTTGGATGACGCATGCAGTCTGAGCCCTGAAAGGCGCTTTATTTCCCGTTCAGCTCTCCGGAGATCAAGCTCGTTACGGTAGATTCCGACATTATTCCACATAATCTGCTGCAGCTCGTATTTTACGGCAGCAGGACTTGCGGTTCCCGAAAAAAACGCAGAGATACGTTCTGCTGCCTTATCCAGTGCTGACTCTGCGGCGGCTTTTACCCCGGCAGAGTCGTTTGCAGGCATCTTTCCGGCAGAGGCCCCTGCACGTTTTCCAAACACCTGGGTTTCCGCAAGCGCATTTCCTCCGAGCCGGTTTCCGCCGTGCACACCGCCAGCGGTCTCTCCCGCGGCAAAAAGCCCGGAGAGTGAACTTTCAGCATCAGGTGTAATCCGGACCCCGCCCATAAAGTGGTGTGCAGTAG
>JAGHSU010000016.1 GCA_018065685.1 Candidatus Methanocorpusculum equi
GTTGCATTCTCTGCCGCAGAAGTGCAGGAGATGACAGAAACAGCAGGGGGTGTTATCGTCTGGGGAGGGTCTACCAATATTGTCCCGGCTGACGACGTTCCGATACGCTACGAATACCCGCTGAAAACTAATCCGCGGGGCAAAATGCTTGCAAGCATCATGGCAAAAAAGAAAGCAGCAGGCTCTGATATCTGCGTAATCGACATCCCGACAGGGCCGGGAGCAAAAGTTGCGGATGAAACCGAGGGAAGAATCCTTGCAGGACAGCTGATTGAGCTTGGCAAGCGTCTTGACATAAAGGTTGAATGCGCACTCACCTATGGGGGATTTCCTATCGGACGCGACGTGGGGGTAAATCTCGAGGTTGCAGAGGCCCTCCGTATTCTTGAGGAGAGGGACGGAAGCGGCTCTCTCGTCTTAAAAAGCTGCGCAGTTGCCGGTATCGCCCTTGAGATGGCAGGCGTTGCAGCGCGGGGTGAGGGGGCAGATGCTGCAATGCGTCTGATTCAGAGCGGAAAAGCACATCAGAAGATGCTGGATATCATTGAAATCCAGGGAGGAGATGCAAAGGTTAAATCGTCAGACCTCCCGACAGGAGCATTTTCATACTCTGTCGAAGCGCCGGAAGACGGTTATGTCATATCAATCAGCAACCGCCCTGTAATTGATATTGTACGCGCTGCAGGAAGTCCTGCGGACCACGGGGCAGGAATTCACCTGCATAAAAAGGTCGGTGAGCCGGTGAAAAAAGGAGACACACTCTATACCATCTATGCGGACAAGGAGTGGAAACTTTCAAAAGCGCTGAAAATCGCGGAAGAAACGACTCCTGTGCGGATTTCCGGGATGCTTATCTCACGGGTTGCCTGAGATGAATAAACCGATGATATAAAACGTCGGGAGATGCAAATAATATAAATAATGATGAAAAAATTAATTGCAGTTCTGCTTTTTGCAGCAGTTATCCTCTGCGGAACGGGGTTCGCAGCAGCTGATGAGCCGGTCACCCCGGTTACGTTTTCAGTCGTTGTTATGGGTGCCGAAAACAACTACATTTCTGAAGCGGAAGTTGTTGTGTATTCTGATGGTGCAGCGCCGCAACCATATAAAACAAACATTGACGGCTCAGCAAAATTCCTACTCATACCGGGTGAATACACTGTTTCCGTCACCAAAACAGGGTATGTTAGTCAAACAAAAACAATCACTGTAAATGCTGCAACCCCCATTCTGTCGATTCAGCTGATAAAAGAACCTCCGGTACTGGTTACAGTAATTGAGGAAGACGGTGCCTGTATTGAAGGAGCGGAAGTAATAATTAACGGCGTTTCCGCGGGGAAAACTGATCAGTACGGGCACCTGAATGTCTCTATGATTCGAGGTGCAAACAACACTATTCGGGTAAAAGCAGTTTCACATTTAGACTACCTTGACCCGAAATGTTATGTCAGCTCCGAGGTGACCGCACTCCAGCCGATTGTCCTGTCCCTTGCAAAAATCAGTCCGCTGATTTTAATCTATAACGAAAATAACGTCCCGGTTGCAGGCGCTGCAGTCTCTGTTGATGGAAAACTTATTACCTATTCGGACAGTTACGGAAGAGCACAACTTCCTGAGTACACGGCAGGGGTGACTTACACCCTCTCCATCTCCAGTGACGGATACAATCCATATACGGAATTGAAGGAATTCACAACAGACACGTCCGATTTTGTTGTGACTCTCCAGAACAAACCGGACCCGGCAGCTGCAGTCAGAATTACGGTCAAAACAGATGATAGGGTGCTCTCAGGGGCTCTTGTCTACTTTGACGGAAACAACAAGGGGCAGACCGGTCTTGACGGGACATATACCACGATGGTAAATCCGGGAACAACTGTTATGATAAGTGCATCCGCGGACGGGTACAGCGGAGATACAAAAACCCTGACTGTTCAGCCGGGAATAACAAATGAAGTAACTATTCTGATGAAGGAAAATATCCCTACCACATTAATCGGAATCGGCGCACTTGCAGCAATTATTGTTCTTCTGATTGTAATCATGATAATTGTCGGATATAAAAAGCGCAGCAAAAAATCATCATCCGGTACATCCGGTAACTCTTACGGTCCGAGACAGCGTCGCGACTCGCTGTAACCGGCATATCTTTTTTTTTAAATTTGAAAAATTATACCTGTTCAGTCCGTCCGGAATTCCATGATGGACTGAATAATACTTTATTTTCTCGGAATTAGTAAATATACCGCAAAACAAATCACCGCAACAGCCAGAAAGATGACTGCGTGTTCTGGTGCGATTTTTTTCAGAAGGGATAGTACAAGTACTGCAAGCCCGAGGGCCAGTCCGATACACCCTGTAATCATTCTCGGATGATCTATTACGATAATTTTCTCAGTTTTGTCTTTCTGTGCCATATCAGTTCAGTCCTTTTGTACATACCTGTTTTGTATTCAGGCCTCTTCAATGTATACGTTTGTCAGAGTTGTTTTACGCATACACGGCATCGCATCTAACCTATGTCTTATCATCTTGGAGAACAAATAAGTAATCATATCTGAAATGTCTTCGGAAGTGATACATGACATCAGCAGTGCGGCAGATATCATCAGCGAAAGCGATGCGGTAACTCTTGTCTCCCATATCGATGCTGACGGTATCGCAAGTGCCTCAATCATGCTCCAGACGCTGAAACGGGAGCACATCCCGGTAAATCCGGTATTTATCAGACAGCTTGAGCCGATGACAATCCCGCACATTCCGCGCGATTCAAGTCTCAAGCTCTTTACGGACCTGGGTTCAGGGCAGCAGCATCTTCTGGAAGATGCGGGTTTTACCTCCGACGAGGTGCTGATTTTAGACCACCACATACCCCAGCCTGCGGAAAACGGGACCGAGTACCGTCAGGTAAATACCCAGTTTTACGGGGATGAGTATCAGAAGTGCAGTGCTGCAGGAATCTGTTATCTGGTATCGCGTAAAATTAATGAGAATAACATTGACTTAAGCAAACTCGGAGTCGTTGGAAACGTCGGCGATATGATGGCGCGCGAGGCGGGAAAACTTTGCGGGATTGCGCACTGGATAGCAGAGGATGCAGAGAAAAACGGGATTCTGCAGATAAGATTCGGGATTAACTGTTACGGCCTTTCAACACGCGCCCTGCATCTGTCCATTTCCAACTCAGATGACCCGGTCATTCCGGGAATTTCAGGAAAACCCGCGGCTGCAGCCGCTTTTCTTGTCCGTGCAGGGATTTATCCTTCAGAATCCTCTGTCCGCATCTTTGAAGAGTTAAACGATGACGAGGTCAGGAAACTTTCAAGTTCTCTTGCCGAGCAGATGATTGCAAACGGTGAATCCACGGAGCGCCTTTTTGCCGAGCAGTACTTCTTCCCCGATGAGCCGGAGAAAAGCCCGCTTCGTAATGCCTCAGAGTATGCAACGATGCTGAATGCCTGCGGCAGATGGCAGAAACCGGCAGTGGGGGCTGCAGTCTGTGAAGGTGACCGCGGAGTCCGGTACTGTGAGGCGGAGCACATGCTCAGGCACCACAGAAGTATCATCCGTGAGTTGTGTGAGTACATTCTCGATACCGGCGTTGACGAACTTTCTGCGATTCAGACGATTCATACGGGAGACAGATATCCTGATACAGTTGTCGGAATCGGTGCGGGAATGGCCCTATCCAAACTGAATCCTGCAAAACCGATTCTTGTGCTGTGCACAGTATCAGATGCCCCTGATCAGGTTAAGGTCTCGATGCGCACCAATGAACGAACTGTGCGCCGCGGCGTAAATCTACAGGAAGCTTTATGTATATCTGCCGCGGAATTCAACGGAGCAGGCGGAGGACATAATATTGCAGCGGGTGCATATATACCAAAAGGATGCGAAAATGATTTCATCAGAAGAGTTAACGAACTTATCGAAGAGCAGGTTGCTCCGCGTGCGAAGAATTGCTGACTATCAGTTCGGGCGCGGCGCGGGAAATGCTCTGTTTCCCGATGACGTGACGTTTTCGTACTCGAACACCAAACGTGTCCGTTATGTTAGTCTCGGACGGGAACGGCTTGTTACGGTCCGCGCGAACGACGGAAGACTCACGCTCGGATTTTCCGGAGCAAAACGTCTGCATGAGTATTTTCCGGCTCCAAAAAACCGCGTTGTTGTCATAGATGATGCGGCGCCGTTTGTGGCAGACGGGAAAAACGCAATGGCAAAACATGTAATCTTTGCCGACGAATCTATACTGGCAGAAGATGAAGTGTTCATAACCGATGAATCTGATAATCTTCTGGCAACCGGAATGGCTGTTCTATCCGGTTGCGAGATGAAAGGAGTAAATTACGGAACAGCAGTTAAAACCAGACAGGGAGCAAATAAAAAATGATGCCGGGAGTTAATCCAAAGCAGATGAAAGCCGCGATGCGGAAGATGGGAATGACCATGGAAGAGATTGAAAATGTCGAAAAGGTCGTTGTCTACACCCCGCAGGGCAATTATGTATTTGAGAATGTACAGGTCGTAGGAATCAAGATGCAGGGCCAGACCTCCTATCAGCTGACAGGAGATGTCCGGTTTGAGGAAGCAGAAGTACAAATCCCCGAGGATGATGTAAAGCTTGTTGCATCCCAGACTGGGAAGAGTGCGGAAGAGGCTGAAGCCGCACTGAAAGAGTCCAAAGGCGACATCGCAGAAGCCATCATGAAACTTTCAGCATGATAGGACCTGAGAGAGTAATTCTTCGCGGGGAAAACCGCGAGTACTTTGTCCGTCTGGGGGAGGGAAAACTTTCCACTGATATGGGCATGATTGATCTGGAAGCCGCAGCATTGTGCGAGGAAGGAGAGACGGTATTAACTCATCTTGGAAAAGAGTTTGCTGTAATCCGCCCGAAAGCAGGGGATTATTTCTCTCACGGAAAACGCACAGGCGCCCCGATGATGCCAAAAGATATCGGAATCGTTATGGCATATACCGGAATGTGCGCACGTGACCGGGTGCTTGATGCAGGAACCGGGTCCGGAATTGCGGCGATTTACTTCGGAGGATGCGCACGTGAGGTTGTGACCTGCGAAGTGCGCGAGGATTTTTCAAGGGTTGCAGGAGGAAATATCTCCGATGCAGGGCTTTCCAATGTTGAATGCCGCGCCTGTGATATCCTTGAGGTAACGGATGGCCCCTATGACATCGTGCACCTTGATATGCAGATTGAAGCGCTTCATGTTGAGCACGCGTATTTGCTTCTCAGGAAAGGCGGGTATTTTGCATCATATACGCCGTTTCTGGAACAGACATTTACGGTCATAGATGCAGCAGAGAAGCTCTTTGGTAAAGAGCATG
>JAGHSU010000137.1 GCA_018065685.1 Candidatus Methanocorpusculum equi
TTGAAAATCAAGGACCAATTTTTGGATAGTTCTTGAAACAAAACATAATTTCGGATTTGATTGGTCAAAAACTTGTGAACTAATTTCGGGATACTACATGCAGATACTTCGTACCAATCTGCAGATTCTGCGTATGCAGAAAGGGAGAGGTCTGCTGCAGAGGATGTGTTTTTAAAATCATGAAAAAGGAGGGATGGTAAAAGGAGAGTGAAAAAGGAGGGGATGATAAAATGAGGAATGTTTATTTTATCTGTCCAATCCGCAGGCGGATACTTTCCTCTGCAAAATCAAGAATCGTCTCCGGGGGAAGAGTCGCATCAATCATGAGAAACCGAGAAGGTTCCTCTCCGGCGCGTTCAAGATAATTTTTCTGCCCCGCGGATAAAAACTCCGTCTGCTCGAAATGCTCCCGCTCTCCGCGTCCGGAAACCCGGGAGAGTGCTGTTTCAGGGTCGATTAAAAGAAGCAGCGTAAGGTCAGGGGTAATTGACCATCCGCGGTGAACCGCGGAAAGCCATGCTTTCGGGTCCGGGTGAACCCCTTTTAAGGACACCTGCTGATACGCAAAGCGGGAGTCCGTATAGCGGTCTGAGATGACAAGCTTTCCTGCGGCAAGTGCCGGACGGACAACCTCTGATAAGTGGACCGCATGGTCTGCAACAAAAAGCGCTGCCTCCGCGAGGGGGTCTGTGTTTTCAGCAGTCGCCTGACGCACGGCATCCCCGAGATACGGGGAGCCGGGCTCGCGGGTAAATACCGGGTCCAGGTCCGAAAGACGTTCTTTCAGCCCCTCATAGAGTGTGGACTTTCCCGATCCGTCGATTCCTTCGAGGGTTATCAGCACAGTTCCCCCTCCCTGATAAGTTCCAGCGGAATCTGTCTGTTGTGGACTGCGGTGGATATGATTGCCCCGTCGAAGCCTGCACGCTGCAAAGTCTCAAGGTCAGCCGCCGATGCCACTCCTCCTCCGTAAAACAGCTGTTTTTTCGTTGCCGCACGAAGCTCTTTTACGTACGCTTCTGAAATGCCGCATCCAGTGCCGACCGATGAAATATTTAAGATGATGTACCCGTCAAACGCCGCACTGTCTGCCGTTTTCAAAAACTCCGCGGGGTCTTCACCGGAAGGGATTACAACCCCGTCTTTTATGTCGATGCTTAAAAATCCGCCTGAGAACTCTTCTAAGGGGGCATCGACGGTTTCAGTCCCCACAATTGTATGAATCGGCTCCGGCAGATACTCTTCGGGGATTGTTGTTCCGCGGTCTGCGTAGAGTCCTTTGACCATTCCTGCAAGCTTCAGAATCGTTTCCGTGTGATCGCCTTCCATCGAAATCCGGTCAAGGTCTGCGGCATACAGATACTTCGGCTTCATAAAGGTGACATATGAGACTGGCTCTGCGGAGGGGGAGAGGCCGTCGGTTAACGGCACATACTCCTTTCTGTTTCCGCTTTTACCGTGAACGACAAGACCGTCCTTTAAATCAATGGCAAGTATCAGTTTCATTTCAGATATGGATTGCTTCAGATATAGATTGCTTCAGATATAGATTGCTTCAGATATGGATGGCTTTTCTGATAAAGTCCTCTTCCTTCGTGAAGTAGAGAGTGTCATGTCCTTTCCACGAACCGCATCCCGAAAACTTCACCGAGGGGATTCCGTTGTTGCTTTCTCCCATAATGAAGTTGGAGAATGCAGCGATTTCATCAACAACCGCTTCTTCTGTGATTTCCAGTTCCAGTCCGAATAAGTCGTGGTCTCCCCTGAAATCGCGGATAGCGGTCATCCCCGCCCATCCGATGGCAGTTCCGCACTGCCCTCTCCTGAACGCTCTGCCGCAGGTGTCTGTGATTATAACCCCCACGTCGCGGCCGCATGCGGCTTTAATCCCCTCGCGGATGCGCTTTGCGTCACCCATCGGGTCTTTCGGGAGGATAATGATGTTTTCTCCCTCAATGTTGCTGTTATCCACGCCTGCGCGGACACCCACATGTCCGCAGGGGACCTCGGATAAGATAAACGGGTACTCAATGATGACATCTTTGGAGGAGTCTAAAATCCCCTGCAGGAACCGCGGGTTTTCCCCCGTGAGTTTTGAGATTCTGACTGCGCGCTCCGATGGCTCGATATCAGCCAGTGCACGGGTATAGCCGAATGCCTTTGAAACGATGGTTGAGGCGATGCAGACAATGTCTCCGTCGGCGAATGCAGTGTTTTTGCAGAGGATTTCTGCGATGTTGTCTCCCTTTTTGATGAGCGGGATATGTTCAATTCCGGTTACCTGAACAGACATACTTTCAGATTAGTCTGTATTGTATAAAAGTGATTGGGTTTGTTTGGCGGGAAACATGCAGGGATTTTCGGTGACGGTGTGTGATGCTGTGCTGTACGGGGGGATGTTTTTGCATTTGATACTGCTGCAGATTACTATTGGGATTGTTTAATAAGTACTTTAATTAGTCTCAAATAATATTTGTATCTCTCTCATTTTTGGAGCAAATCATGTCTTATTGGCGGATAGTCATATTTTTTGATACCTGAATAGGTATCGCTATCTATTTATAGTATTCAGTCCATTATGTAAGAATACTGCTGTGCAGAGGCATTTGGAACGTGTTTTTCCGTCTCTTTGCCGCTCCCGGAGCACATGCGGGTAACTCCGGGGGATACTACCCGCGAACGGATAGGGCAGGTTTGTTTGTCCCTGACCTATCCCAGTCATCATCATTCACCGATCTGCGGCCTTAAAGAGCAGCACAGGGGCCGCAGATCAAACACCACACTCCTGTTTCTTTTGTTCTTTTACTCAGAGTTTTACAATATTCTGCAGCAGTGTCTCGAGAGCCAGACCTACCAGGAACGAATCATCCATCCGCATAACCATGCCGTTTGCCCCGTTAGCGTTTTCATTAATGTTCAGGATTGTGTTTCTGTCGGAAGCAAGCATCAGTTTTGTATCTCCTGCACGCTCCTTTACCATGTTAATGGCTTCACTGTCAAATAATCCGTTGAGGAAATTTTTCCTCATCAGGTAGCATCGCACAGGAATTTTTTCCGCATCTTCTTCGCTGCTGACGATAACATAAAGGTCTATTTTTCGCGCCAGTTTTCTCAAAACCGCTTCCGGGATATTTTTATTCAGATAGTCGGCATCTTTTACCCCGATGATGAGCTCCCTGCGGCTTTTTTTCACGAGGGCTGCAAGATGGTTTTCAACCGCCCATTTGGAATGAAATTCATATGCATGCTGCCCTGCGCTGAACCGGGCACTTTCCTCCTGTTTTTTAAGATACTGCTCTGCGCGGTCTATTCGTTTCAGCTCTCTGATGCGGATGGTGTTGAATGTTTTCTCAACATCGCACAGCGCATATCTGAGCGGGTTGTTGCCGGCCTTCGAGGCAAACCCCTTCTCTTCCAGGGAGTCGAGTACTTCATAGATTTTGTTTCTCGGGACTGTGCAGATTTCCGAAATATCGCGAATTGACGCGTATTTCAGCTGAAACAGGATAAAGTACACCTTTGCCTCATACTCGGTCATGCCGATGTTCAGCATCTCGGAGAGGAACTCGGAATCATTCATGTCTGTATGTATCCGTGTTAAATCCTTAAATATATGTTACGTTTGGAAGGTACATTTGAATGTGTAAATCATCCTTGTTTTTCACTGTGCGGGATTTTAATCTATGCTCGTATTAGTGTCCGTCCGGGGATTAAACCATGATTTATCAAGTTTATTCCTGAAACGATATTGAACGTTATCAGGTTCTGTTTATTTTGTAACTGTGTGTGGTAACACCATATTGATTAGTTTTTCAGGACAACTTGTGTAGAACATACGTGGGAGACGTACATGCATCCTGTAATAAATGAAAATACTTACAATGAAGATACTTACAATAAAAATCAGATGAAGGTCATAAGTTACCTGAAAAAAGAGATTGCTGCCGGCAGAAACTTCTTCAAGGCAAAGCATATCTCATCAGACCTCGGCATTACCGCAAAGGAGGCGGGGACAACTCTCGGGATCCTCTCCAAAAAATGTTCCGAACTCGATATTGTTCCCTGGAGCTACTCGGGAACAAGTACAACATGGAAGGTCAGCCTCTCTTCTGCTGCAGCACCCTGTGCATGCGATGAATAACCAATGATGAATAACCAATTCTTAAATATTTTCCGCACTCATTATAATTAATGTCTTTTGTATCTGAACGAACCGATTTTGAGCCGGAATCCCCGCTCTTCGCCCTGATACTTTCCAACACGGAGGTCTCCTGTATCCCGGGGGTCTCCGGTGCAGGTGAAAATCCGGAAAGCAGTTTTTTTGTACCTTCTCTGGATGCGGAACTCATCATAAACGGAAAACTCTCGGGTGATCTGACACCGAATACGCCGACCGGGTGTCCCACACCTGCCGCAATCACCCGGTCTATGATGGACTTAACCGGGATAAGGCCCCTGATGATTGCATCCGGCCTTCGTCCGGAGGTAATCGTCCCCCACATGCAGCTTGGAGAGGATGCAGGGGGTGTGCCGCACGGGAAAGAGGGTGCTGTTCCTCATGCGCGCCTTCTCTTTGAGAAAGGAAAATGGATCGGGGAATTTTTATCCCGGTCACATGACATGCTGGTACTTGGAGAGTGCATCCCCGGAGGTACTACGACCGCATTATGTGTCCTGCGTGCTCTCGGATATCAGGCAAAGGTCAGCAGTTGTCTTGTTGAAAACCCGGTGGTGAAAAAAGAGCAGATTGCGGCAGCTGCGGTTGAAAAGGTAAAGGCACGCGGTCTTACAGATGAGGACCCGCTTGCGGTTGTATCTGCTGTGGGGGACCCTATGATTCCCGTTGCCGCAGGAGTTGCCGCAGGATTTCGCGGAAAACTCTTCCTCGCCGGAGGAACACAGATGCTTGCAGTCTGCGCGGTCATCCGTGCCCTGGGACTTCCGGTGCCGGATGTTGTTACCACATCCTATGTTTATAACGATGCATCCGCTTCATTTAAGGAGACAGCAGCTGCAATCGGTGCAGATACCTATTATGTGGACCCCGGATTCGAGACCCTTGGTCATGCAGGAATAGCCCGGTATGCGCAGGGTGAAATCAAAGAGGGAAGCGGGGCCGGGGGGTCGATGTTTCTTGCCTCGGTTATGGGGTATGCACCCGAAGACATCCGTGCATCGATTTATGAACACATCTGCAGATATGCAAAATAAATATCTTCGGAAAATTGTTCAAGGATATAAGAGCCCCGGGGTCGGAATAAGAAGATGAATGAAAGACCTGACAGAAATAACCTGATAAAGCAGCTTGAGGATGCTCGTTTTTCCTGCGAAATGTGCGCAGAGTGCTGCGTGGGGCCGGATAACGAGGTTATCGTAAGCCCCGATGAAGTCGAGGCACTTTCACGTGCATCCGGTCTTTCCTTTGATGAAATTGCCGAGCCCTACCCGGAATGGTTTGAGGAAAACGGCGAGCGGTTCACATTCTCATGGGTGCTCAGGCGCAGGGAGGACGGACGCTGTATGTTTCTGGAACAGAGCCGATGCAGATACTATGCGTCGCGCCCTCACCTTTGCAGGACATACCCGTTTATGCTGAATCAGGGTAATCTCCTTATCTCAGAATGTCCTGCTTTGGGGAAATCCGCAACAAAAGACGCGGGAAATCTCGCAGATGCGCTTATTCTGCGTCAGGATGCTGATGATTCCGAGTTTGAGGCAACCAGACGTGAATACCAAAAACATAGTATTGTCTCCGGAAAAACATTAGTAATAGACAGCAGAGGGGCGCACCTCCTGAAAGAATGACGCAGATAGAAGAATGACACAGATACATATTGTAGGGACCGCACATGTTTCGGAAAAGAGTATCCAGGAAGTTCTGGATACCATCGACCGTGTGAGTCCCGAAGTAATTGCCATCGAGCTTGACCGGGGACGGTATGCCGCACTAAAGCAGCAGATGAGGGAAGAAGATGCGGCAAAAGCGGCAGCTGCGGCGGAAGCTTCCGGGGAACTCTCCGCGGCAGGGGATGAAAATGCTGATGAAAATACTGTATCCACGTCGGGTTTTGTCACATCCGGAGAAAATTCATATGTTCAGTCTGAGCAGGTATCAGATGTTCCCCCTGTTCAGATCAGGTCAATCGGTTCTGTCCCGGTTGTGTCAGAGGCAGAGGAGAAAGTATCTGCAGAGAACAGCAAAAAGGCCCCTGAAGTTAAAAAACTTTTAAGCGGCAACTTTACGATAATGATTGTGCAGTGGCTTTTAGCCTATGTCCAGCGCAAAATCGGATTCAATGTGGGTGTTGAGCCGGGAGCTGAGATGAAAGCTGCTATCAGAATCGCGGAGGAGCGGGGCATCAGACTCGCGTTAATTGACAGGGATATTAATATCACCCTCACCCGTTTCTGGAAAAGCCTCAGATTTACCGAAAAATGCCGTCTAATCTGGGCTCTCATCTCCTCAATTGCCGGAAAAGATGACGGAACCGATGCAATCGATTCGGAAACGGTCGACTCCCTGACGCACGGGGATGTCCTCGAGCAGGCGCTGGAGGAGTTCAAAAAATTCTCCCCGACCGGTTCGACTGCACTTATCACCGAACGTGATGCCTATCTGGCGCACGGCATCATCGCAATAGAAAAAGCACCGTTTGAAAACGCGGTTGTCGTCTGCGGCGCGGGACACGTCTCGGGAATTACCCGTTACAGAGAGCATCCGGAAACACTTCCCTCACTCGCGGAGTTGCGGGCACATCCCAAAAAGTATCCGTGGGAAAAAATTATCGGCGCTCTCGTTGCCTTTATGGTTATTGTCGTCATTGCCGCAATCGGCTTTTCCGGGGCAACCGACATGCTCATATGGGCCATCATCTTCTGGGTTTTAATTCATGGAATTCTTGCAGGTATCGGAACACTTGTTGCCCGCGGACATCCTATATCAGCCGCAACAGCGGCAGGACTTGCCTGGATGACCTCACTTAATCCGTTCCTTGCCTGCGGATGGTTTGCTGCAATCGTTGAAGCAAAACTCAGGCCCCCCTCAGCAAAGGATTTTAAGCGCATCGGAAAGGCGGAAAGCATTAAAGAGATGTTTTCCGTGCCGCTTTTCCGGATTCTTCTGGTAGCGGCGCTTGCAAATGTGGGCGGCATTCTTGGTACTGTGTGCTTCTTTGTCTTCCTGACGCCGGTGCTTGGTGTGGATGTTGACATGATGAAAGAGATTCTGATTACCGGATTTAAGAATCTCTGGAACTTTATCATCAGTCCCTTTGTACAATAATTTTGTACAATAATTTAGTCCGATAGTACACAATAATCCTTTGACCAATTCCGGCAGGCAGAGGTTCCGGCAGATAGAGGGATTTTAAGGGAATTTATTTCCCTGAATAAATTTTCATCACTGATTTTCCGCGAAGCCGCAGTTTTCCGGAGGAGATGAGAGAGTTTACCAGTTTTTCTATATCTTCCCGTTTGCAGAGCTTCGCACAGCCGTAGCATTTGTGACGGTTGAGTCCGAGGGTTTTTGTTTTGAGCCTTTCAGCACCCATCAGAAACGATACAAACTCCTGTGTGGTAAGCACCCCTTCCATTTCTCCCGCGGCAAACAGGATATCTGCTTCTATTTCCGGATGCGGGGGTGTTTTTTTGGAAGCTTCCTTCCGCGCTGTTTTTTTCTGGCAGTTGTCACAGTTTCCGCAGTCAATGGACGCTTCTCCGAAGTAGTCAAGAATCAGTTTTCGTCTGCATTCCTTCGACTCACAGAAGGCATAGAGCTGATACAGACGCTCGCGTCCGTTCTGGAGATGAACCGCGGACTCTCCCGCATCCGCATCCATCATATGAAGCATCTTTGCCAGATCACCTGCCGAGTAAAACATCAGGCACTCGGAAGGCAGTCCGTCTCTTCCGGCGCGTCCCGTCTCCTGATAGTATGATTCAATGTCTTTTGGGAGATGGGCATGAATGACATAGCGGACATCCGGTTTATCAATCCCCATTCCGAAAGCCACTGTGGCACAGATGACACGTACCTCATTCGAGGTGAAGAGCTCCTGAATTTTTGCACGGTCGCGTGCAGACATTCCAGCATGATAGGGAAGGGACACTATCCTGTTTTTTCCAAGGTATGGGCAGAGTTCTTCTGTATCTGCCCGGCTGAAGCAGTAGATGATTCCTGACTCATCTGCGTGGGCTCCCGCATACTCTGCGATTTTTTTCAGACGCTCTGTGCGGTGCGGCTCTTTACAGACAGAATAATGCAGATTGGGCCTGTCAAAACTTCCGATAAATACGGCAGGGTCTTTCAGTTTCAGTTCACTTACAATATCTTCTCTTACGCGCTTTGTTGCAGTGGCCGTAAATGCTGCGAAGGGAACATCCGGAAAAAACGCACGAAGTCCTTTGATTCTCCGGTACTCTGGTCTGAACTGATGACCCCACATCGAGATACAGTGTGCCTCATCCACCGCAAACAGGGAGACTTCTGTTTTCTGCAGCAGGTCGACAAAATCCGGCTGAACTGCACGTTCGGGGGACACGTACAAAATCCTGATATTCCCTGAAATAATGCCGGATTCGGTTGCTTTCCTCCTGTCATAGGAGAGGGACGAGTTCAGCATGGCAACATTGACCCCCTGTGATGACAAGGCATCCACCTGGTCTTTCATGAGCGAAATAAGCGGGGATATAACCACCGTCATTCCGGAAAGCATCACTGCGGGAAGCTGATAGCAGAGGGATTTTCCACCCCCTGTTGCCATTACTGCGAGCACGTCTCTTCCGCTGATTATCTCACGGATAATTTCACTCTGGTTCGGGCGGAAGTCAGTCAGATGAAAGTATTTTTCCAGGGTGTCCTGAATATCCCCGCCTTTTTTCATACGCCGGGGATGTAGGAACTCTCTTCCTTGTAGTAGGGGAGGTAGACAATCTCTTCTGATGAAATGGTAAAGTCATAGCGGAGAACCTGCAGGATTCCCGGTTTTTCCGTTTCATAGCGGAGGAACAGGAATTCTGTGAGTTCACGTGCGGTTTTCTGGTTGATGTAGATGGGGCGTGTAGCCAGTTTTGTGGTGTTATCATAGTACTCGCATTCCGGATTTCTAATGGTGAGGTCAACTTCCCACGGCTCTGCGATGTATCGGGGAATGTCTGCCGCGCAGATGTAGTAGTCACGTTTACCCTGAATGTCCGGAAGGCCTGTATCGGTCTTTCCTGTGCACAGGTAGTCTTTTACCTGAATATCACAGGTGAATCTCCAGAACGGAATGAATTCAGGGGACTGGCAGGGCATTGCGGTATTTGACAGGAAGTTTGGTTTTGCGATACTGTACGGGACTGCATCTGCATCATCTGCTGTGATATCAAGGAGCGCTCCGCATGATTCGCAGCGGGCGACAACCTCTCCCCACGGGCGCTCAAGCTGTGAGCCGCAGGCAGGACACTGAAGAACTGTGCTGTTGCGGTGCAGCACTTCCTGATCTGTCAGTTTTTTCTGGACTCTGGCGGGAGGGCGCATCCTGGCAATATCTGCCATCGTTCCGGAGGTTGTGACCGTTTTCCCCTCTTTAAATGCAGGATATGCAACCATACACAAGGCAATACTGCACAGGAATATAATTACCTGAATGACATCGGAAACAAGGGCTGCCCATGGTGTAAAGATGAGTGCAATGGAGATTCCGGTCATGGCCGCTCCTGTGACAAATGAGAGAATCATCAGGCGTGTTCTTGCCGTCAGGTTCATAGGGCTTGTTCCGCCGATGACATCTCCTTTTACTGCATCAATCACTGCTGTGAAGTGTCCGGTATCGTATGTGAAGTGGAATATCCATACCGGAGCGTACACCAGTTCAAAAACCTTCGGGATAATAAAGTATTTTTCAAAGGTGACAGTTTCGATACGTTTTGCAAGGTATGCCTTAACCATGCCGCGTATGGCTGCTTTCCCGTCTTCATTTGCGTCGAGTGCGGAACCTTCTGCATCCATTGCCGCAACATCTCCGGGTGTGTACGGGACCTCCCCGCCTTTTTCAAGCCAGAGTTCCTTAATGCCGTACTGTCCCGAGTCACAGGCGCATTTTGTCCAGGTATATTCCTCGTTTACGAGTTCTTCATACTCGTTTCTGAGTTTGTTTCCGCTTCGTTCCGTGTATCCCGAGTGTCCGCAGGCAACAGCCAGCCCCTGGGCTGTAAACCGCCAGAACGGGAGGTATACCAGATAACTTTCGGTGATTGTGAGCGAGTCTGTCAGATTAAGCGCCTTAAGGCGGATGTTCAGGATATGGCTGTCAAACCGGTCCGCGACCCCTTTGGTAATCTTTGCAGGATGCATCACCTCTGCGATGCGGTCTTCAGTTGAGCGTTCAAGAACCATCGATTCCCTCCTCACGTTTGGTGTTCAATATAGCAAGCATTTTACTGTGCCAGAGGAGGGCAAGCAGATAAACAGCGGCGACCGCATAGAATACGGGGTGAATGAGTACTGCAAGTGCACAGATGATAAAGGTGGGGATAAATGCCAGAAGAGCTATTTTTTTCCAGTTCACCGGGTCTTTGAACGGGTACCATTCCGGGATGATTTTTCCGGATTCGGCATCAATTTTCAGCATACATACGCTGTTTTTATATTTATAGCTGATAAGCCAGAACGGGATTCCGACAAGCATTTCCCCCCTGGGAAGTCCATAGAGTTCCGGATAGTAGTATGAAGCATTTATTGTCGGAGTGAGTATCTCCTCATCTCCTGCATCTGTTGGTTCATTTCTCGGGGTGAGCGTCTGGATATCTGAGAGTATTGTTCCAAATGCCGGTTTGCAGATAATTTTCGTCTCAGGACCGTCTTCGCGCACATATCTCCAGAACGGGTAATAAACAAGAACTGCTTCTCCGATACGGAATGTCTCTTTTTTCTTCAGAATATTTTTTCTCCAGCCAGATTTCTGTGAGGAATTTTGCCTCTTTTTCATTGACCCGCGGTCTCTGGATTTTTTTACTATTAATGATTGTGGGGAGTTATTAGCCATTGATACATTATATTTGTCCTGAGAGATGATATAATGTTTGTCTTATACATCAAAATATGTAGTATCCCGAAATTAGTTCAGTATTTATCTGATTCTGAATCGCATCCATCACACGCAGCCCAGAACCAGCTGTTCACGTAGTTCAGGATTCTTTC
>JAGHSU010000006.1 GCA_018065685.1 Candidatus Methanocorpusculum equi
CCCAGCGCTTAACATTCGCGGGTTTTCTCATAATAAGGATTAACACCACAAGGATTGCGGTGAAAAATCCGCATCCTGCCCATCCGGCAGCGATTAATGCGCCGTCAACCTCGCCGTTGCTGTAGATGATGGAAAATGCAGACATTCCGATGATAACGCCAAGTACCAGAAGAACGGCCTCAAGCAGACGCTCAACCAGAACAACAGCCGTTGCATCTGCTAGGGGAAGTTTTGCCTTGTAGAGTTCATGAACCCGGACCGGTTCACCGCCAACCGATGAAGGAGTGATTGCTGCTATCAGCTGACCTGCGGCTGCCATATTGATACAGTGGCGAAGCGGCACTTTATACCCGAGCGAGCGGCAGAGAAACAGAATGCGCGCCCCCCAGAATACGATTGCCAGAAGATGAAGTCCGAACGCCCCGAGAAGACACCAGCCGTTTAAGCGGGACAGATTGTCTATCGTGTTCTCATCGAAGGTCAGGAGGATGACCACAAGGAGCGCAACAAGTGAGATTCCGATGGATATCCAGAGCAGTTTCCGGTACTTCGCTTCCATTATGCCGACTCCTGCAGTTGTTCAGGTGCCGCTTTCTTTCCTTTTGCCTCACGGCGGACTATGAGCATGCTTGCGATGAATCCGACAATCAGGTTGAAGTAATAGAAGATAAAGCGGTAGATTAAAACAAAGACCCCCACGAGACTTGTCGGAATGATGATAGCAAAGAAGAGACCAAGAGATGCCTCAGACACTCCGACACCGCCCGGGGTTAACGGAATCATCATAATGACGGTAACAAGGAGCTGGAAGATAATTGAAAGGAGAAGCAGGTCTGCTGTCGGTTCAACGCCAAGACCGATGCAGATGACAAATGCGATTACAAACTCGTTTACCCAGTACAGAGCAGAGAAGAAAAATCCCCAGAACATCCCTGATTTTGATTTACCTCCCATTTTACGCAGGGCAGAGTAGAAGTTGTCCGCGTATCCGACAAACTTCTCCTGCAGTTTTTCCTTCGCAGCCTCACTCTTTTTACGGGAGATTAATGATGAGATTTTCCGCATCAGAGAGACACCCCACTGCGGATGCCTGGCGAAAACAAAAAAGAGAAGAACAAGACCTGCAAACACCCCGGCAGCACAGTATGCGGCAATCATACACCCTGCAGGAAGTTCAATCTCCGAAAAGAAAATACCAAGGAGGAAGACGCATATGACGGTCCCGACGGCAAGAACGATGCCGTCAAATACCCGTTCCATGGTAACAACTGCTGTTGCTTCACCTCCCGGGACTCCCGCTTTGCTGATTTCATAGACTCTGACCGGTTCTCCCCCGATGGATGAAGGGGTGACTGCTGCTATAAACATGTTTGAACAAACCAGATTAAAACAGTGCCAGAGGGTTACTTTGTAGCCAAGTGACCTGCACATCATCTTGATTCTGGCCGCCCAGAAGAGAAGGGATGCCACATGCATGCCGATTGCAAGCAGCAGGAATGCCGGAATACAGGATTGTAATGCGGTAAAGGTATCTTCATTTATGGTAACGATAAGAACGATAAAAAGAACTGCGAGGCTGATACCTAATGAGATGAAGAGCAGTTTCTTTTGTTTCTTATCCATAGATTCATAACTATTTGGCGCAGGATTATATATGCTTGTTGCTCGTATAGGTGATTTTGTCAGAGGATAAAGAAAAAGAGAGAGGGGAGGGGAGGTTATTCAATGGTTATTTCAACACCCTCTTTGAGCGTGATTTTCGGAAGGATTAATTCCATAATACCGTTTTTAAAGGTTGCTTTTGCACCTTCCGCAGTAACTCCCGAAGGAAGGTGGAGTGTCCGTTCCCTGGAACGTACTCTTCGTTCGCGAAGGTGGTATACCTCAGTACGTTCGGTGACTATGGGTCCATCAGCGGCTGCAGCATCATCTGCGGCCGGGACCTCCTCAGCGGCAGCATCCCCCTCAGCAACTGCGGCTCTCATATCTGCTTTGATATAAAGCGTTGTCGGATTCTGCAGTTTTATGATGACGTTTTCTTTTTCTGCCCCCGGCAGGTCACAGGTTACGATGAATTCCGTCTCGGTTTCTGCCAGATCTACTGAGAGATCCCCGGGAAGTTTCGGGATGACTGTTCTGATGCTGTTTTTTACGTCATCTCCCTCCAGGATATGATTTGATGCATACTCTCCGAACTCCGATATGAGATGATCGATTTGTGAGCCGAGTGTCTCAAAGCTGAATGGTAATTGTGATGTCATATGTATACCTCATCCTGAGTTTCACCCTGCTGTATCCAGCAAGAATTACCTCAGGTAAGTGATAATTATAAGTATGTTGTACATGTATAAATAGTTTCCAGGTTGAAAGGTGCAACACCAAAACCTTTTCCCTATCTTACGATAAAAAAGAGGGATTCCTGCAAAAATCAGAAATCCGAAGTTCTCACATATTTTCCATCCCGGGTATCGATATACAGGGAAATTCCCCAGGGAAAAACCAAATGACTGTCAGACTAAAAAACTGCAGCGGCTCCGGATAATGGAAAAACTTATTTCCCTTTTCACGTCCTAAATAGTAGTATCGAATGGAAAAGAAACAGGTTTCCGACTACATGACACCCGATGTAATCTGTGTTGACTCCGCACAGACCGTAGGGGATGTCATACGTCTCATAAAAACAACGCATCACAACGGGTTCCCGGTAACCAGATTCGGGAAAATCGCAGGATATATCTCCTCCCGTGACATTATCGGAGAATATCCGGATACCCGCATTGAACAGCGCATGTCCCGCTGTCCTATTACTGCATATCCTGATGTAACCGTGACAGAAGCTGCCCGCAGGATATTCCGGTCGGGGATTCAGAAGATGCCGGTAATTGATACCGATGGAAAAGTTATAGGCATCATCTCCAACATCGATGTCATCCGGTCGCAGATTGAACGGGTAACACCGGAAAAGGTCTTCAACTTCATGAAGGCACTCAAATCCCTTTACGGTGTTGAGTCTTCACTCTCACGTGAAATGGTTCCGGTATCAGCCGTTCATCCCACACAGTCCTCGGTAAATCAGGAGGAACTCGACGGGAGAATGTATGAGCTGAAAAAGCATCTTGTAGAACCGGTAATCGTGGTAAAAAGCGGAGAGCGATACATTCTGGTTGACGGACATCACCGGGCAGTTGCCGCCGACCGGTTAAAAGTGGAAAAACTTGATTCATATGTGGTAACCCTCGAATATGAGATGGAACTTGGCCTCGAAAAGACCGCAAAGACGATGGGAATTACTACACTTGCGGATGTAAAAATCGACAAGTCCGAAGAACGCGCCATTGTAAACGCAACCCATCCGGGTCTTATCACGACCGAGAAGAAGCTCGTATCCGAGTACATGACAACAGATGTCTTCACGCTGGAGGCAAACCAGACGGTAAAAGATGTGACAGCGCTCATCCGCGAAACAAACCATGACGGATTCCCGGTAATCTCCCGCGGAAGAGCTGTGGGATTTATCGCCGCCCGCGACATTGTAGGAGCTGCAGCATCCGATGCCATTGCGCCCCTGATGCAGCCTGTAATTATGAAAACCACCCCGGATGAATCAATGACGAATGTGGCCCGGAAGATGTTCAGGTTCTGTATCCAGAAACTTCCGGTTGTGGATGCAGATGGTAAATTTGTCGGAATCGTGACAAACGCGGATATCCTTCGCTCCCAGATTGAACATGTGACTCCGGAAAAGGTCTTTCAGTACATTACAACCCTGCGCAAACTCTATGGTGTTGACCCGCACCTCTCACGTGGAGAGGTGGCTGTAAGAGACCTCATCCCCACACAGGACAAGGTCTACATGGATGAACTGGACGGAAGAGGATATGAAATCGAAAGAGGGCTCGCAGAGCCGCTTGTTGTTGTCCGCCGCAGAGATAAACTGCTGTTAATCGACGGGCATCACCGGGCAGTTGCTGCAAACAGGATGAAGGTTGCAAGTCTTGATGCCTATATCATTGATGTGGACTCGGACACTGAACTCGGGATTGAAAAAACTGCACGGAACATGAGACTCTGGAGTCTTGATGATGTACAGATACTCGATGAATCAAGATACTCGATTATCGGGTAACTCTTTTTTTCACGTGTCCTTTCAGTCAGGATTTCCGTTCTTTCCGGTAAATCTCTCCGTTTTTGGCAATCCAGAGCTCTGCGGAATCAGCAGCTGCAGCCACAAGCCCTTCCATATCCAGCTTCTTCTCCTCTTCCGTTATCACTTCAATGGATGAACGTGTCGCAGGCTTTACCGGAACAGCCCTGCATGAAGTATCCCCGGGAGACTCGTGGAATGTTCCGATACTTCTCGCAATTTTTACGATATCCTCTTTGTCGTAGGTCAGAAGCGGCCGAAGAATCGGAAGGTCTGAAGAAGCAGTGATAACCCCCATATTCTGCAGTGTCTGGCTTGCAACCTGCCCGATGTTTTCGCCTGTTACAACACCTTCCAGACGATTCTGTTTTGCGATATATTCCGCGGCACGAATCATAAACCGTTTGCAGAAAAGACACGTGTAGTGAGTGTTGCAGCTCTTCTGCATCGAAAGAAGGAACGGTTCGACATTTACAATCCACAAGGGAAACGCACGACCCGGACACCAGAGAGATAAAAGACGGGCATTATCTTTTGCAAGCTCCTTTGAAGCCTTCCCGGCAAAGCTTCCCGAGTCTGCAAAGACACCGGTCAGAGATACACCGCGTCTCATCATAAGCCACGCGGCAACCGGAGAATCGATTCCTGCCGATAAGAGAACTGCAGTTCGTCCGGCGGTTCCAAGCGGCAGACCTCCCTGTCCTTTAATCCGCTCGTCATAGACGAGTCCTCCGAACTCGCGTGCCTCGACAAATATCTCATACTCGGGATGTTCCAGGTCCACAATAAAATCGGGGGCCGCATCCCAGATTTTATCCGCAACAAAGGCTGCAAGCTGCTGACTGGTAAACCCTTCGACAAACTGACGCTTTGCCCGGACTGCAAACCGCATTCCGGCATGCAGCTTTTCCTTTGCAAGGGAAACCGCTGCTTCTGCAATCGACTCCTTCGTATTGCCGGTTACGATACATTTTGCGGCATCAACGATTCCAAAGACCTTTGACGCGGCATCAGCAATTCTATCCGCATCCCCGTGAAGAATGATACGCCCCCGGAACACTTCTGTTTTGCAGGGGACATCTGCAGCCTCCATCGCCGATTTCAGATTAGTGACGAGCGTTTTGATGAACTGACGTCTGACCGGCTCCGATTTCAGCCAGAGCTCTCCGACCCGCACCATTACTGCCTGTTTATCCATTGTGTACCTCCTGTTTCATTATACACTCCGGTTTCATTACACACCCCTGTTTCATTATGCTCCTCCTGTTTTGTATTCATGAAGGGATATTACCTGTATTCCCAATGGTTTAAGTTTCTCTTCAAAAAAAACTGCCGGTTTCATAAATTCCCTCTCAACCTCAACTGCCGCGCTGACCATTCCTTCATTACCTGCTCCGGAAATCCTCACACGAAGAATCCCCAAAACCCCTGCCCGGCGAAGCGTCTCCTCTGCAGCTTCCGCAAGTAAGAGTTTTTCCCGGGCAATCCGGGTATTCTGCGGAATACGGGACGCAAGGCATGATGAAGGAGGGGGGACCGGAATCCCCGCATTTTCCGCGGTTGTTACAATCTCTGATTTTGAGAGATTCCGGAGCGGACTCAGGATTCCTGCCTCCTGCAGCGCACGAAGCCCGGGACGGACACCGTCATCGGCATTTGTTCCTTCCAGGACAGCAGAAAGGCCGCGGGTTTTTGCGAGGGAACATAGAAGTGATGCCATCTTTTTTTTACAGAGATAACAGCGGTCCTTTGTATTCGCGGAGATTGCGTCATCCTCCAGAAACGAGACATGAATCTCATGAAACGGCGTACCTTCACGTGCCGCGGCCTCACGGGCTGCAGAGAGATCACATTCCGCGGTGAACTCTGATACAACGCATGCGGCCTCAACACGAATCCCCGCCTCATTTGCCAGATGCAGAAGGACCGCACTGTCAACCCCTCCTGATACGGCGACGAGTGCAGAGGAGATTCCGGAAAAATCCGCCCGGTTCATCATATCACAGGTCCCAATATCACGGGTCACCACATCACGGTTCATCATGTAAGCATCCCTGTTTATCTGCACACATTGTATCACACACTGCATCCGGGTCCCCGGCATCTCTTTCTGCCGCCTGCATCTTCCGGATTGATGAAGCGGTCTTTGTAAAGTATCCGGCAAAGAATGCGGAAAACTCCTCGTCCCAGACCAAAAGACCTGTCTTTACCTCAAAACCCTCTTCAAGGGAGACACGGATGTGCTTTCCAAGGGAGGCGGAGAATAGCGTATTTGTGTCCCGGAGGAGGGCCGACGCTTCAGTATATTTCCGTGCCGTTTCTGCGTACCATCGTCCGTCGGCAATCCAGGGGCCTGCAAAATCCCCGGACTGTGCATACTTTGCGGTAAAACGTTTGGAGTTTTCCGTGTTCCAGACCGGCGGCCCTTCCCGGATGGTAAATGCGGGAAGAGTCTCTGATTTCAGCTCAAAGAGAAGCAGCGAATGCTCTTTTCCCATCGAAAACCCGGATCGGATAACAGAAAACTCCGCGTCTTTCAGAAGTGATGCTATGGACTCCCCGGTTTTTTTCAGCTGGGGCACAACCGTATCCTCAACATACTCCGGTGTTTTGAAGGTAAGTGAGACCAGAGCCGTTTTCCGCCGGGTAACGGCAGACGTAAAGTCCTCTTTTGAGAATAACACCTGCGGTTCTGCGGTGAAATACGCCCCGGAGGGATGGGCCAGATAACCGCGGGCAAGGGCTGTAAACTCCGCAAGTTTTGTCAGAGTGACAGCCGCTGCAACATTTCGCGTCTTATCTGTCGGGTCGATTACAATAAGCGGCTCGGAAAAAAGCTTTGCTGCTGCCTTTTTATCCGGATAATACTGTTCGATATCAATAATGGTCTGCGGCCTGAATCCGGCGGCGGCCGAAAGGACTTCGGTAAATCCTCCGCAGAAAAGCGCGAGCAGTTCACAAAGATAGCCGGAAAGTCCTCCTGTTGTGTGGTCAGAGCCGTAAACCCCGCCTGCTTTGCAGAACTGTTTTAACAGCAGAACATCAGCACGGAGAGGTGCTATTTTTTCTTTGAGATAGCGGGTGTGAAACGGTGTCCGGTCGACCGCACATTTCATCTCGGCCGTGGAGTTTATCTGATAGCAGGGTACAAGGTCCACATCGAATCCGTCAATTACCGCATTCAGATACGGATGCTCCGCATACTTTTCCGCAGCGGTTCCGCCAAACATCTCAACAACAGCATACCCTGCGGCAAGTCCTTTCTCCCGGAGCTCCTCACGTTCTGTCTCCGGCGGGAACAACATAAACAGGTCAATGTCCTTGTCTCCTTTAACCCAGGTCCCGCGTGCAACAGAACCTGTCACCATTGCAGGGATTCCTGCAGCAGATGCCACAGCGGCGATGAGCTTTTCTCCCATCTCTTCTACCGCCCGCTCCTCTTCCTTTGACGGGAATATTTCCCGAAGGATGCCTTCTTCGTATCTGTTTCTCATAGTCCTATCCGGTGCAGCGTTGTATAAACCGGCCCAGAGGGAGTTAATACGCTCTTTTTAATACAGATTTCCCGAATTTCACAGGATCCGAACTCCGCAGTCTTCAGCGCGGCCGTTTTTGCCGCAAGCTGCGGCCCTGCCTCACGAACGCGGGCAAGCGTAAGATGCGGGGAAAACGGCTTATCCTCTTTTGGAAAATCTGCTGCAGTCAGACGCTTTTCAATCTCTGCCGCAAGTTTTGCGGAAGCCCCGCCGTCACGGATGTCTGCTTTAATGACCCGGGGCGGGCGGCCGAAGGTACTGACGCCGGAGACGGAAAGAGTATAGGGCAGAAGAGAGGAATCTCTGATGCTGTCAAGCGCCGCTCTGACTTTTTCTATTGAGGCGTCGGGGATTTCACCGAGAAACTTCAGCGTGATGTGCATCAGACCTGCATTCACGGGGGACAGTCTGCCGCAGCCCTCAAGGGAACGTCCTGCAGATGCAGCGGCATTTCGTATCTCTGCTGACGGCTCTGCGGCGATGAACACTCTGACCATAATTGTATAGATATATGTGCTGTAATGCTATAGGATTTTTGCGGAAAGATGCGATTGTAGTATCCCGAAATTAGTTCAGTATTTATCTGATTCTGAATCGCATCCATCACACGCAGCCCAGAACCAGCTGTTCACGTAGTTCAGG
>JAGHSU010000128.1 GCA_018065685.1 Candidatus Methanocorpusculum equi
AGTGGGTCTCTTATACGAAGGAAAAGAGGAGATTGTAAAAATTGCCTGTGCTCTCGATGCGACACCCGAGGTCGCACAAAAAGCAGCGGACGGGGGATTCGATGCGCTCGTTGTCCACCATCCCGCGTTCTGGAACCCGATGCTCGCGGTGACCGGAAGAGCCGCGGAGATTCTGCGCCCCCTGGCCAAAGCCGATGTGAATCTCTATGCGATGCACACAAACTTTGACCATGTAAAAGGCGGCATTAATGACGCACTGGCAGAGCTGCTCGGCCTGACAGATTGTGTGCGGCTCGATGCGACACCGGAATCCCTCGGGGTTGTGGGTAACATCTCCATGTCTTTTCAGGAGATGGCAAAAGTCCTCGGATGCGGGCTGAGAGTCTGGGGAGACATCTCCTCTGTGCGCCGGATAGCAGCGGCAGGTGGTGCTGCCTTTGACCCCTCTCTCATCCGCGAAGCACAGGCCCGTGGTGCAGAGGCATTTCTCGCTTCCGAGCTGAAATACAGTCTGGCGCTTGAGTCTCCGATTCCCTTAATCGAAGCAACACACTGCGCACTGGAGGCGCCCGGGATGCGTGCCCTTGCCAGACGCGAAGGGTGGGCATTTATCGAAGGGTCGCCGAAAACCTCTATCATCGAACCGACTGTTGAATAAAACGGTACCGCCGGATAAACCTGCAGAATACCCGGATCCCGAACACATGATAAATCCGTTTCAGGTTTTAAAAAAAGAAGGGGAGTTAAATGAAACATCCCGTGCGGCTATCATCAGTACGTTCGGGCATCGCGGGGAGCTTGCGGTCGCGGCAGTGGACGAAGGCCGGGTGAAAAAGTATCTTGACTATTTTGTCGTTGTGGGAAATACCGATGAGTATTATGTTGAAGAGGGTGTCTGCAGCTGTGCCGCGTCCCGGTTCGGCAACGAGTGCTGGCACACGCTTGCGGTGCAGATAGCCGACGCTATCCATGCCTATGAGGAGTATAACCTCTGGTATTACAAAAATGGGGTGGCAGACGATGATGAGGATGAATATCAAAAGGACAGCGGATTTCCGGTGTATGGGAAATAGTTACAATTAATCCCGTCTCCTCCGTACGAATATAATCCCCTCATCCCCCGTATCCCCGGTTGAAACAAACCCCGATTTTTGAAGAACCCTTTGGGATGCAGTATTTCCCGCCTCGGTCTCCGCCAGAATGTAGTTCACCCCGTCCTGTGTGAGTGCCCAGTCCGTCACCGCGGCGACCGCCTCTGATGCATACCCGCATCCCTGATGTTCCGGTAAGATGCCGTATCCGATTTCAGTCCCGCCCTCTTTATTAAGCCCCTTAAAGCACAGCTCCCCGATGTGCTCCCCCTCAGGGGATTCGATGAACCACGCCGCATACCACTGGCGCCGGTCCGGATTTTTCAGACTGAGTTCAAGCATCTCACCGTATGCTGCTTTCAGGGCATCATCCGCTTCCTTTTCAATCAGAATGCGCATCTCCGCATCTGCTGCGGTTCTTATTCTCAGCCGGTCTGTTTTAATCAGACAGGTATTAATCGGATGTGTATTAATCAACGCCTCTCACTCCGGAAAGATTGGGGAATGGACTAAAAAAAGAATTACATGCTCTCCAGAGCCTCAATGCCTAATACACTGAGTGCCTGGGAGAGGGTATTTCTGCACGCATCAACCAGGGTAAGCCGTGCGTCACGGACACTGCCTTCCGCCTTCAGCACCGGGTCAAAGCGGTAGAACGAGTTAAAGAGGTCTGCGAGGTCACGGACATAGACCGCCAGAAGGTGCGGACGAAGTTCTGTAACCACCTTTTCAATCACCGCCGGGAACCGGGAGAGGTGTTTTGCGAGGGCAACCTCGTACGAATCGGAGTAGGTGTAATTCTCCTTAAATCCGCCCTCAGAGCGTGCCTTTTCGAGGATTGAGCAGGCCCGTGCGTGTGCATACTGGACGTACGGGGCGCTCTGCCGCTCGAAGTCAAGCGCCTCTTTCCAGTCAAAGACGGTGGATTTTTCAGCGGAGACCTTGACGATATCGTACCTGACTGCACCGACGGCAACCGCGTTTGCGATTTTCTGACGTTCCGCCTCGTCGAGTTCGGGTCTTCTGATGGTTACTTCGTCGAATGCCCGCTTCTTCGTCTCAGCAATCAGCTCGTCCGCGCTGATAAAGACCCCGCCTCTCGTAGACATCGACCCTTCGGGGAGCGATACAAACTCAAAGGTTACAATCTCCGGCGGACGCTCCCCTATCAGGGAAAGTGTGGTCTGCAGCTGTGCGCCGATTAATTTATGGTCGGCACCTAAAATGTCGATGCTTCTGTCGCAGCGTGCATTCTTCCACAGATGAAACGCCAGGTCACGTGCCGCATAGACGGATGTTCCGTTGCTTCTCCGAAGAACATACCGGTTTCCGAATCCCTGCTCTGAAAGGTCGAGGAACATCATTTTATCCTCATGCTGTGCGTTCGGGAGCGCCTCAACCCTTCCTAAGACCTCCTCCATCGACCCGTCGCGGAGGAACGTGGTCTCCCGCACAAACCGGTCATGGGTGACGTTCATCGAGGCAAGCGTCTCCTTAATTCCTTCCGCACAGGTTTCAACCGCATCATGGAACAGCTTTACCGTCTCCGGGTCGCCTGCTTCAATCTTTTCCATCATGAGGTCAAACTCTGCCTCGATTTCGGGCTTTTCCTTTGCGATACGGTTTGCCTCGACATAGTGTCTTACAATGAACTCATCGCCTTTTTCGCCTGCGGTGCGTTCATAATGGAGGTTTTTAACACCCCATGCGACAATCGCAATCTGCCGTCCCATATCATTTAAGTAATACTGGGCGTCAACCGGGTATCCTGCTTTTCTGAACGCACGGACCAGCGTGTCGCCGATAACCGTGTTTCTGATGTGTCCTACGTGCAGGGGGCCGTTCGGGTTTGCACTGGTGTGCTCGATGATGACCCGCTCGGTCTTTTCAGGCAGCGTGCCGTAGTCAGGAGAGCGTGCTGCACGGACCGCGTCTGATACAAACTGCTCTCCGAATACAAAGTTGATGTAGGGTCCTTTGCAGGAGACCTCAATCCCGTATTCCGCGGCTTTGGGGGAGATAGTTTCCACAATTTCCTTTGCGATGAGAGCCGGGTTCTTTTTTTCACGTTTTGCGAGGGCAAACGCGGCAGTTGATGCTATGTCTGCGTGCTCACCGCCGTCTGCGAGCAGCACGTCTTCGAGAGCGGTCGCCTCTTTGAGAAGCGATGTTACAATTCCAATATATTTCCGGTACATGTTACGTTCCTGTCTGATTATTTCAGTGTGATTACATTCCTGTTGATTACATTCCTGTGGGGTATCTGAGAACGGCAGCAATTCCGCCGAATGCGGAAAGAAGCGTTCCTCCCTCCTCGGAGGAGTCCGAAATGATCTCAACACGGGTGTTTGAGGTATCCGCAAGCGCGGTCAGCTCGTCGATGATATCCTCTTCTTTTTCGAGGATTAAGGGCGACTGACATTTCGGACATCTTCCGAACGGAAGGTCTCGGAACCGTTTTCCCGGTTCGATCTGCATCGTCTTAACCTCCTGATAGTCACAGTTGCCGCAGGAGATGGTAAGACGCGCCTCACGCAGTTTTTCAGACAGAAGAAGCGTATCGACAGCTCCCGCCTCAAGGTTTGCACGGACACTTGCCTCTCCGTATGCCGCAGCCGGATTTTCTTTTCTGAGTTCTGCAAAGAAGCGGGACATCTCGCGTTTCTCATCAGATATCTCCTCACCTCTGAGGAGTTCCTGTGCATTGAAGACCAGCTCGCGCAGACCGCACTCGTTGGTGTATGATGCGTCGATGCTTCCAAGAAGCCGCTTCTGCACCTCGTGGTGGAGATAGTTTCCTTTGACAAACTCCTCACGGGTGGGCATCGGCCCTCCGACGATAAGTCCCTTAAACCGGTCAAAGAACTTGGGGTCGCTTAAGAACGCCTCGGATGACTGCTCTCCTACTTTGGAGAAGAATGCATTGATGGCGATTTCACGGTTCCTGGCGAAACGGATGGATGACTGACCTCCTTTTCTCTGTTTGTTCGGAACCATTGACTGTGTGCCGCCGATTGGTTCAATCCTGGTTCCGGTAAGAATTCCCCAGTATGCCTCCTGCAGGTCAAGGACTAAAAGACCGTGGACCACACGGTCGTCGAGCATATCCTTTAAGGTTTCCAGTTCAAAACTTGAGCTGCACCGGTAGGAGTAGGTTTTAATCGGCTCGGGCGGTTCGACGATGATGGATTCAAGGTCTGTTTTGTCGCCGCCGATGTTAATTGCCCCGCAAAACACCGCCATTCCGTTCTCCGGAGGTGCCTTGTAGTATTTCAGCCGTGCAAGTATCGATGAGATAGCGCTTTGCACATTGGTTCTCGTCTGTTTACTTTTGATGTTTGAGCACTGTCCGTATTCGTCGCGAAGCTGTGCGGTTACATCATATATCTGTTTATCAGGCGGGATATAGAGGGAGATGAGTTCGGTGCCCGAACCCTGTTTCTCTTCGAGGCGCTCCAGGGACTTCTTAAACTCATATCGCTTTCGTGCCTCGTCCTTTTCTATCTCCTGCTGTTTTGCATAATCCTGTACTGGAATTTCAGCCATAATATCGTCCGGGTATAAAGTATGTAATAATGTATGAATGTCTATAGCATTAAATATGAGGGATTTGTAAAGGCAGCATTGTAAGTGTAGTATCCCGAAATTAGTTCACAAGTTTTTGACCAATCAAATCCGAAATTATGTTTTGTTTCAAGAACTATCCAAAAATTGGTCCTTGATTTTCAA
>JAGHSU010000126.1 GCA_018065685.1 Candidatus Methanocorpusculum equi
TTGAAAATCAAGGACCAATTTTTGGATAGTTCTTGAAACAAAACATAATTTCGGATTTGATTGGTCAAAAACTTGTGAACTAATTTCGGGATACTACAATAATGGAGTAGCTGAATTGTATCCCGTACATAAAACCCGGTGCCCGCTGCTGCTGCAGGATGAGAGATTCATGAGTGCCCGTTCGGTTATCTGCGCCACCTGCAGTTCAAGTTCGGATATACGTTTCTTCAGATGCTGATTTTCGGATTCCAGTGCGGATAACCGCTCCTCAACAGTTTTTCCGAAAGAATTGAAAGAGGCATCGGGGCCCGTATGTGTCATACAGAATTATATGCTGCATATCGTTATTAATGCTGCGGCAGGGGCATGTTTTTGTGCCGTTTCCGGAGAATCTCCACGAGGTAGGGAAGAGCGATTCCGAAGAACAGCAGGGCGACTCCTATCCACTGAAGGGCCGTTACCGCTTCCGAGATGATAATAACCGCACAGATAATCGATGCAGGAAGTTCGGAGGAGCTTAAAATGGTTCCCGAACCTGCAGGAATTTTCGGGGCCCCGATTGCAAACAGAATGTTTGGAAGGGCACATCCAAAACTCCCGAGGATAAGTCCGAATATCCATAAATCCTTCCCGAAGACAACATCTGCGATGAACTCCGGGGCGAAATAGTACGGGGTAAAGACGATTGTTATAAGAAGCAGGGCGACTGCGAGAGTGGCAAGACTCCGGTACGCAGGTGTCATTCCGTTGTCAAGAGATGCATTCAGCTGGATGTATGCGGCATACGCTGCCGCAGAGAGCAGGCCGAAGACAATTCCCTGTATGCTGATCCCCTCGAGAGGAACGCTTCCGACACCGGATGCGAGAAGCGTTGCCCCTATCAGGATAACAACCGAAAGCACAATGGGAAATGACGGGGCTTTCCGTTTTATCACCGACTCGGCAATTATTCCCATCCAGGTGTACTGGAAGAGGAGAATTACTGCCAGATGTGCAGGGATGGTCTGAAGGGCAAATACATAGTTCAGACTGGTAAGGGCGATGCAGATGCCGATGAGAACAAGTTTTATGATGTCTTTTGCCCGGTATACTGTCTTTTCTTTCCGGTTTTTCCGGACGAGGGAGAAGATGAAATATCCGGCAGAGAGGAGGAGCATAAATAAGACGCTGAAAACATACTGGGTAAAGAGGACCGTCTCGGCAGAAAATCCCGCTTCGTATGCGAGTTTAATTACCGAAGATGACGGACCAAAGCAGCACCCTCCGAGAAAGACGAGGAATGGGAAGAGGAAATAGGTAAACGCTGAGGTCTTCATTTTTGTTCTCCAAAAGGGAGCTCTGTTAGCGGGCTGCTGTCTGTTAATATGATTCTGCATCTGCATCGGGATGAAGGTTTGCATTTCAACCTGAGGGATTACAGCAGGAGGGATATAACAGGAGAAGATTACAGCAGGAGGCCCTTCGGGGGATTACAGCAGTGTTGTCTGGAGACCGGTGTCTTCCTCTCCCAGGGTGTTCATGAAGGTAAAAAGCTTTTGCGTGTCAGAGGAGATCCCTTCTTTTTTGCAGAATCCGCGGAGTATCCCCAAAAGGCGGTCTGAATCAGGGCTTGCACATCCATATGAACTGCCAAACACCTGCCGGTATTTTTCCGACAGACCGGGAAACTCACGGTCAAGCTGCTGATAAAAATACTCCCTGTTCTCCTCGCGCAGGGTGAGCCCGAAGCCGAAGCAGATGACTCCGCAGACACGGGTACTTTTACAGATCTCAAGGAGCTGCAAAAGATTCTCTTCGGTATCATTAATCCACGGGAGGATGGGGCACAGCCAGACAATTGCAGGGATTCCTGCATCATGCAAAGCGGATAACATCTCAGCACGCCTTGAAACGGGCGGGGCATGCGGTTCGATTTTTCTGCACAGCGAATCATCCGCGGTTGTAAGAGTAACAGAGACAACGGTCTTCGCTTTTTCATGGATTTCTGAGAGGATATCAAGGTCGCGCAGAAGCAGGTCGGATTTTGTTATGAGGGAGACACCGAACCGCCTGGCGGAGATGATCTCAAGACACCGTCTCGTGAGTTTCAGCTCCCGTTCAAGCGGGATATACGGGTCTGACATTGAGCCGAATCCTATCATGCACCGCTTCTTTTTGCGGGAAAGAGCTGCATCAAGAAGCTCCGCGGCATTCTCCTTAACGGCCACATCCTCAAATACATTGTCCATCTGATAGACGGTGCTTCTGCTGTCACAGTAAATGCACCCGTGCGTACAGCCGCGGTAGATATTGATTCCGTTCTTCGCGGACAAAAGAGATTTTGCCTGGATATAATGCATAAAAATCAGTACATGAAAAATATAAAAAATCAGATGGTGATACCGAAGAAGGAGAGTATCACAATAAGAATGACACCTATGACTCCTCCTACAGCACACACAATCACTTTTGCAACGGTGATATCCCCAATCTGCGGAAAAATGTTGAAGAAGGTAAGAATCAGCAGGATTACGACACCTGCCGCTGCATTTATCAGAAGTTTAAACCCGTTTTTCAGAATGAAAAACAAAACAATACATGCAATAATTGCCAGGATGATTAAGACAACTGTCGCAACAATATCTGCCATGTTCATATATATTGGAGGTTGGAAAATAAAGAGTTACCGTTCATTTTACCCGGCACCGTTCGTTTTATCTGCCGGGGATACCGGTTCGTTCGGCTGAGATATTCAAAAACAAAAAAACAAAAACAGAACAATGCATCCCGTCCTGTTCAAAAAGGGCGGGGTGTGGGGAGGGGTCATACAACTCCCCCTATTGGTATAAGATATAAGTTATATTGAGAGTGGTTGGTGTGGTGTGTAGTATGTCTTACCTGAAGATGGGTGGTTTAGAGAATCCAGTCGAAGTTACCTCCGGAGGTTCTTACCTCATCCATGCGGGATGCCGAGGAAGACGGGAAGGATGGCTGTTCGAATGAGTCGTATGCAGCGGTCTTCGGCTCGGAAGAGAGCATGTGCGGAGTGTCGCCGCCGACAATCATCTGGGCTGCGTTGATACCGGTCATGATTGCCATAACGGAAACCTTGCCCTCGAAGTCCTTTCTGACACGTGCTCCCCAGATGACATCTGCATGCGGGTCAAGCTCATAGGTGAGCTGCTGGGCAATCTCCTCTGCATCGTGGAGGGTTAAGTCGTTTCCTCCGGTGATGTGGATAAGTCCTCCGGTTGCTCCTCTGAAGTCAATGTCTAAGAGCGGGTGGGATAAACAGTCGCGGATGACGGACTCAGCTTTGTTCTGCTGTTTGGATTCACCGACAAGCATAACTGCAAGTCCACCCTTGCTCATGATTGCACGGACATCCGCGTAGTCGATGTTGATTAAGGAAGGTTCGGTGATGGTCTCGGAGATACCTTTGACGGTTTCTGCGATGATCTGGTCCATGACAGAGAATGCCTGTCCGAGCGGAAGGTTCGGAACGAAGTTCTTTAATCTGTTGTTGTCGAGGACGATTACAGAGTCTGCTGCTTCGCGGATTGCGTTCAGTCCTTCTTCTGCCTTAAGCATTCTGGCTCTTTCTACCTGGAACGGATAGGAGACCATTGC
>JAGHSU010000025.1 GCA_018065685.1 Candidatus Methanocorpusculum equi
TTTCACGTGTCCAATCCGAAAAACGTGAATTTGGGCACTATTCCGGAAAAGGATTGTGAATTCCTGCCAGAACGTTGGACCCGTACTATTGAGGATAAACTGTCCGGAAGACGAGAGGGTGAAAAGACTCTGAGAGAAAGCATCCTCTACCAATCCTATCCAATCTCTCCCAAGCGAGCCGCCTGAGCTCCGCGGCTCGCGGTTTTGGCGGTCAACGCCGCACATACATTTCAACTACAATAGAAAACACCCGCAGAAGAATAAAACGTCCCCTATCCCCGAAAATCTGCGCTCTGCAGAACAGAATAAAAAAATAGATTTAGTGCTGGCGTTTTGCCGTGTTCACTTTGCGGGTGATGTTTCCGGCAACGCGGTTTCTGATGGTCTTGCTCTGGATAGTGGTGACCTCTCCGACAACTCTCTTGTTGTCCTCAAAGTTGCCGTTAAAGCTTTCCGGATACTGTTCTAACAGGCCTTCGCCCATTGTCTTGATATAGCTTGGTTTAATTCCCATGATATATGCCTCTTGAAATTCTTTATAACGTTAGTCGTTCACTAATGATAAAGATTCTGTTTGCCACTTCATCAGGGGTTTCCCCGAAAATATAGATGCAGCCCGTGTTTTCGGACGTATTTTCGACACATACGGCAGCAGGAACGCCATCCTCTGCATCATCGGTTTTATCCCCTCTCGCGTTCCTGTTCCGGCAGATAAAGTTCAGCCCCCACTCCATCGTGGAGATACCTTTCGGATACTTTGCCGCATCATACTCCCCAACGTCCAAAAACACCTCTTTTACCGTCTCTTTGATGTCATCCCGCAGTTTTATGGCACCTGCAGCGCGGATTTCAGGGTTAAACCGGCGCGCAGTAAGAACCATCCGGGAGATTGGCTCATCAACCCCGAACCCGATGCTGCCGCCTGAAAAAACCGCAACCCCTTTCTCATCACGCGCATCGGATGCTGCATACGCCATGGAAATCCCTTCTTTGGGGATGATGTAGCGCAGAACATTTTCCGTGCGGCCTGTTGCCTGCTGCAGCGCGCGCAAAACCTCACTCTGTGCCGCGGCGCTCATGAAAGCCCCAGCTCATCTTTGACCGCGCAGATTTCGCGGATGGCAATCTCATACATCTTCTCGCGCGCAACAAGGGAATCCGTTGATGCAATCCGGTTCCGGTCGCATCCTGCGGCAAACGACGGGGTCTTGTACTTTTTCACAACCGATTTGACCGCAACATCCGAGACACAGCCTCCTTTGACCTTCGCGCAGGCAATGATAAGCCCTGAAATACTGTCTGCAGTCTGCAGGCAGATATCCACTTTCTCCGTGTATGTGCCGCCAAAAAGCATATGATTGTGTTTTCTGACAGCATCCGCGATATCCGCGGAAACGCCCGATTTTCTCAGGATTTCTGCCCCGCGCACGCCGTGGAGGCTCATATCCTCGTTGATTTCCTCAAAATCAATGTCATGCAGAATGCCGATGAGCTCCCATTGCTCCGTATCCTCTCCAAGTTCGGCTGCAAGCCCCTTCATCACAGCTGCAGTCGAGATGCAGTGGTGAAGCAGGGACTCTGTTTTGACATGCTCTTTTAAAAGCGTAAGTGCCTCAGTTCTGTTCATGATTACTAATGTGTTTCCAAAACTGATAAAAGTCATTACGCCGAATATATAGGTATATGAGAACAGACTGGATAATCGATGTCATTATCGGAGTGACTGCAATCTTCATTTTCGGAGTGATGATGCTGTGGCTTCCAAAAGTAATCCCTAACCCCTTCGGATATCTCGCGGCATTCCTGGTATTTATCGCATACCTCGTTATAATCGGACTGCTTGTGGTGAAAAGAAAGGTCGGTATCAACCCGATCCGGAAAAAGAAGGCGAAGAAGGCACAATAATATTATTATTTTTTTTAGGTTTGATTTTTCTTTGTTTCCCTGGGTGTAGTTGACGATGCGGATGTTCTAAAAAACGCGAATCTACGCGAATAAAGAGACGCGAATCGCAGCCCTTTGGCACCCACGCTTGGCCCCGCTTAAATCGCGGGTGCATAGGCTCGCGATTCGCGTTTTTGTTGACAACACCACACATAACTTACAACCATGACCACAAGCACCCGCACCTCAGTTACAGGACGATAAAGAATAGAGGCTGAATAGTTACAATAATTCAAATTGAAAAAAAAAGAGGATTGCTTATTCCTCGACTTTATTCTCGTTTACCGAGGCCTTTTTGACCTGTTCAACGGCTGCGGCAATCTCATTCTTGTCCGGGAGGTCACCTAAGATACTCTCATCAAGCATTTCGGAGGATACCTCATTGGGCTCAAACGACTCATCGCCGCCCAGGTACTTTGCTCCCTGCTTAATCAGAGAGGAGACCTCGAACGGATAAATAATCTTTGTCGCCTGACCGTCTGCCATCTTCTGCAGAGTGTCAAGAGACAGGACAGTTACAGAACGCTTGTCGAGCGCGCGGCTTCCAAGAGCTAAAATCCGGAGACCCTGTGCTTCTCCCTGGGATTTTAAGATCTGACTCTGGCGTTCACCCTCTGCACGGAGAATCTTACTCTGACGCTCTCCTTCAGCTTCTAAAATCATACTCTGACGAAGACCTTCCGCTTTAAGGATTGCAGCGCGCTTTTCTCCGTCCGCTTTCAGAATTGCGGCCCTTCTCTCACGCTCTGCTGCGGTCTGCTCGGTCATAGCCTGTTTGACGGCTCCGATCGGATTAACCTCCTTAATCTCGACACGTTCAATCTTGACACCCCACTGGTCCGTTTCCTTATCCAGAATGTCGCGGAGACGTGTATTAATCAGATCACGGTTGTACAGGACCTCATCGAGCTCCATATCACCGATGATACCACGAAGACTGGTCTGCGCGAGGGCAACTGTTGCCTGACGGTAGTTTGAGACCTCAAAGTATGCGCGTTCAGGGTCCATCACACGGACGTAAATGATTGCATCCACATCTGTCGGGGAGTTATCCTTTGTAATAACCTCCTGCGACGGAACATCAATCACCTGCGTACGTAAATCGAGTTTGACAACTCTGGTGATGAACGGAACCACCCACTTAAAACCAGGATTTAACTGACCGGTGTAGGTTCCGAGACGGATTGCAAGCCCTTTCTGATAGGGCTGAATAATGACAACTCCTTTTGCAAAGAGAAGGAGAATCAGAATAACAAGAACAATTCCAAGAATTGTTAATAATGTAACATCCATGTTTATTTCACCTCTTCAACAATGACGTGAACACCGCGTGATTCCACAACGGTAACATATACACCTGCGGGAATGATACCCCCGGTGCTTTTTGCACTCCAGACGGCCCCGTCGATTTCCACCTTTCCCGAGATGCTGTCCGGAGAGATTTCAGCTGTAACAAGTCCTTTTTTACCTTTTATGGTATCTTTGGATATCGTAGACGGTTTCCTGTCCGGTGATATCTTCCGATAGACAATAATGGTAATCCCCACTGCAATGACTGCTGCAACGACTGCAACTATGATGCCTATAGGGGTGGTAAACAGCAGGTCATAGGCAAAGAAGGAAAAGACGCCAAGAACAACCAGTGCGGTCCCGGGAACTCCGAGGAAAAATCCGGGTGATGCCGCTTCGATGATAAGAAATATCACGCCTGCAGCTATCAGAATCCATGGAAGCACTGACTGTGATAAGAGTACCTCAAGCATTTCTAATACCTATACTATTCATTTGGTTTCCATCGGGTAAAAGGATTTGGGATAGAGGTGTTATTTACGGGATGCTGTTACCCGGTTACCGCCGGTTTTCCCGCATCGTCTTTTACAAACTTTGCCCCGATAGTAAGTTTCTGGATAGCCTTGTCAAACAACAGCAGGAGGGCCGGAAGAACAAAGAGCACTGCAATAACAGAAAGCAGTGCACCCCGTGCAATAAGAATTCCCACTGCACTTAGGAGGATATTGGATGAGAGGAACGCAAGCGAAAAGCCGCTGACGAGAAGAATCGCAGCAGATGTGATGATCGAAACTGACGCAGCGCACATAGTCTCCCGCATAGCCTCCCTCTTCGGGAGGGTCTTCCGGAACAAAAAATACCTGTCAACAAGCAGAATTCCATAGTCCACCGTTGCCGCAAGCTGCAGGGCAAAGATAATCATCCGTGCGAAATAGAACAGACTGTCCCCCATAAAATAGGGAATACTGCAGTTAATCCAGATGGAAGACTCAATAACAAATACAAGGACAGCAGGGGTGATAAGTGAGCGGAATATCAGCATCAGTACAAGGAAAATGCCTCCGATACCCACAAGGTTTACCCATATATCATCTTTTTTCACACAATCACGCAGATCATAGGCATTTGCAATCTCTCCTGCCAGAGCCCATTTCCCGGGGTAATACTGCTCCCCCAAAGACCGCAGGGTTTCCACTGCAGCGAATGCCTCGTCGGACTCAATCGTGGTATTTACGGTAATAACATACCTCGTATAGTCGTCTGATACCAGCTTTGACAGGGTTTCGGGGTCCGGATATTCCTGCGGAATCTCAGTCCCCACAGTCTTGCTGTAGGATATCACTCCTGAAACTATGGGAATATCTTCTATGCATGAAAGCAGTTCACGTTCTGATGCAAAATCCCCGTTCGGCACCATCAGGACAAGCGAGGAGAAATCGCCGAAGGTATCCTTTATCGCCTGTGTGTCCTGACCGACTCTCGTATCAGGACCGTCAAGCACCTCAAAATAAACATAATGATTGTTTTCGACCGCGATAACGCATGGGACAATTACGATAAGCATTATGATAAGTGCCGGAATACAGAATTTTTTGAGCTTCTTCACCGGTTTGTGCAAATCAGGAATAAATGGGCGGTGAGTGGTTTTTTTAACCAGCTTACTGCAGCAGATGGTAAGGGCCGGAAGCAGGGTGAATACACATATAACACTGATAAGGATACCTTTTACCATGACCCATCCGATATCGGGCCCTACGCCAAACCTCATCACCATAAGGGATACAAAACCGATAGCTGCGGTAATTCCTGATGCAATGATGGAAGTTGCCGCCCGTTTCATTGCAAGAACCATCGCCTGCTTTTCTTCCATCCCCTCCCGGATATGTTCCCCGTACCTGTGCAGGAGGAAAATTGCATAATCTATCGCAAACGCAAGCTGCAGAAGAGCTGCAATTCCCTGTGTTACAAAAGAAATCTGACCGAAGACAATATTTGTCCCCATATTGATGATAACCGCAATCCCGATAGTAAACACAAAAAGAAGCGGCTCAATCCATGAGGAGGTGGTAAGAACCAGAATCAGAAGAACAAGCGGGACAGCGACTGCCAGAACCTTTATGAGATCACCCTCGATGGTATCGGTTGCAAAAGCCTCGCTTACCGTCATCCCGGACATCTTTGCCTCGTCTCCAACCAGATTGCGTATCTCATGGACTGCAGCAGTTGACTTTGCACCATCGAGGGTCAGGGTAAAAAGGGCCGTCCCGTCACGGTAATAATCGTCTACGACGTCCGGGTCGAGATACTCAACCGGTGTTTCAAGAGAAACCGCATCGTCGAGCCACTGAACCTCATTTACCCCGTCTACCGACAAAAAAACATCTTTTAGCGCAAGCGCTTCAGGAATGCTTACCCCGGACACCATGACACGGGCATTCGGAACTCCTCCCGGGTACTCGTCATTGAGCAGAGTGATTGCACCTGTCGACGGTGAGTCTTCCGGAAGATAATCTGCGATATTGTAATTAATCCAGACCTGTGTATAAAGAAGAATAGAGATGGCTGCTACTGCAAGAACAACTGCAATCACCTTTTTTCGATGCTTTACTATAAATTCCGGGAAGCGCGTCATGGATGATAATACGAGTTAGTATATTTATTTCAGGTTAACATAAACATCAATATTTTTTTACAAAACCAGACACGTGTCTATACATCATATATTTAAACAAATCCTGCCAATATAGACTAAGGGAGTTTATGGACAAGTTTGAAGCGAAAAGCCTGATTACCAGAAAGGCCATGAGTGCTGCGCTTAAAAAACTCATGGTAAAAAAACCGCTTCGTGAGATCACCGTATCGGAGGTAACAGAAGCCTGCGGTTTTCACCGGCAGACGTTTTACTATCATTTCACCACAATAAAAGACCTTCTGCGCTGGACATTTGAAACGGATGTGAAAGAGTTCATCAGAAAAAATCCGGTAAACGGCCCTTGGCAGGAGGCGCTGAAACTGATATTTGTTTTTCTCTCCAAAAACAAAACCTTCTGCCTTGCAGTATACCATTCGCTTGGAAGAGAGACGATTATAGATTTCTTCGGGGAAAACCTGAATTTCGCGGTTTCCGCAGTCATCCGGAAACAGGCGGCAGAAACTCCGATTGATGAGAAAAATATCGAATTCCTGACAACAGTTACCAGCGGGGCCTTAATCTCCATTGTCGAGAAATGGCTTTGCGGGGAGATTACCTGGGACGCGGATGAGATTGTACAAAACATCAGTTACGTGGCAGAAGACCTCACCGCAGGAGCAAAACTCAGATATGAACAAAAAGTAAAAGAGATATATTGACAAAATCAGATACTGCTCCTCAAATAGAGATTACAATAATGTCTGAACAGACGGCAAATAAAAATAACAGAATAAAAGAAGGTAAAGCCAAAAGACTGGCGGCATCTCTTTCCCTCATCTCAAACGCATTTATTATGACGGGGATGATTCTTGTCGGCATATTTACCGGTTCTATCGGTGTGCTTTTTGAAGGACTGCACACAGGAATTGATGTGATGTCCTCGTGCGTTGCGTATTTTGCGGTCCGGAAGTCATCACAGCCCCCGGATAAGACTCACCCCTTCGGTCACGGGAAGTTTGAGGATGCCTCAGGTTTTATAGAGGCGGTTCTGATTGTTATTGTTGCGGCGCTTCTTATCCGTGAGGCAATCTCAAACCTGATAACCGGGACTGAGACACTATCCTATCAACTGCTGTTTATTGCGATAATTGCAGCCGGTGCTTCTGCGCTGATAAAATTCAGTGTATCCTTCTATATGATGATGGTTGCAAAACGGACGGATTCCATTGCTCTTGAAAGCGATGCATGGCATCTGCGGCTTGACTGCCTGTCCTCGGCAGGGGTTTTTGCAGGGCTGCTGCTCATCCAGCTTACACATCAGGCATGGATTGACTCTGTTCTTGCAATCATAATCGGAGTCGGCATCCTTCCGGAAGCATTTATCCTCATTAAAAAGGCATTCAAGGATTTAATGGATGCGAGTCTGGGTAAAGCAGATGTCGCAGCAATAGAAGAGATTGCAGCACGTCATGGCGGGGAAGGCATCTCATGCCGTGTGGTGAAAACGCGGAAAGCAGGCCCTGACAAATATGCAGAAATCAGGCTTGTTTCAGTGAAGGATATGCCATTAAGTGAGACCTGCCGCATATCATCTCTCATTGAATCAGAGATTCATGAAAAAATTCCGCGTATCTTTGTCACCATCTCTTTCGATTCATGCGAAAACGGTGTCTGAATCCTGTTTAGAAAAACACCCCGATATCCACGACCCCTGTCAGAATCAGGATTCCTATGATAACCGGTACATGCGCCAGATAGATAATAAGCGTATGCCGTCCGATAAAACAAAGCGGGGATAAAATCTTCGGCATCCTGCCTAACTTCTCCAGAAAGGGTCTTCGGACCCCTGAAGGGTAGAGCAGTTTTCCAAGCGCAAGTCCTAAGAGAAGCACCCCGAACCAGGGAAGAAGAGGTTCGTAATCAAGCGTGGAAAACCCGTATACCTTAAATCCGAGCGGAATCAGATACGGGATTGTCAGATAAATCTTTGAGGCTATAAGACCTGCAAAAACGACTGCGGCCCCGACAGCTGCAGGAATGAACCATTTCACCTTTGGAGAAATGAAGGGGACGGCAAGAATTGTTCCAAGACCGATGAGCGAGAGCACACCGAAGACGACAAATCCCGACGGATAAAAAATCCATGTAACAAGTGTGATGAGAAGCCCGAATCCGATGAGTTCGGCCCCGCGGATGAGGTAACGTTTCGGCTTTGCCTTTGCAAGAACAAGGGAAAGTCCGGCAACCGCGATGAATGCACAGGCAATCGGCGCACCGGAATGAACCGCAGGATTGAACCAAGGGACAGTGTCCGTGAAAAAATACAGACAAAACACGGTGTGATACGCAATCATGCAGAGAAGAGCGACTCCTCTGACCGTATCGATTTCGTAATACCGTACCATGCATAAAAGATATGCATGGGATTCATTTATCCTTTTCTGTGACGTATATGTATACATGGATGAAAAATGCGGAAATGAACAAGGGACTGGTGTACGAAAGAAAGACCGTCATGTGGTCGAGGTTGCAGGGTGCCGCGCAGTGATTGAAAACAGGTGCGTCACAGAGATTACAGAGCCCTGCATCTCCTACTGCCCGTTTGCAAAGCGGTTTGCATCCCCCATCAATCCCGTGGAAAAGGATGCGGTCAGAAGAAACATCGAGCACCGCATCAAATCGTTTGGCATGTGTACGAAGGACCGTCAGGTAACAGCCGACGAATCCATGGTGCTTTTCGGTGCATCGGAACTTTTAACAACTGCTCTGCGGAACAAAAGCATCGATGCTGCAGTCATCTGCTGCGATGGGGCGGGGACGGTCATTGTGCAGACACTGGAGCTGGTGCAGGGCTTCGGGGGGAGAATGTCAGGACTTGTTGAAACCGTCCCTTACACGGAGGTGATTGAGCGAATCAGAACCGCAGGAGGTGTTGTAATTGATGGGACATCCGCATCCCTGGACCCCATGGCGGGGATTGCCGAAGCAAAACAGCGCGGCATGGAAAGGGTTGCAGTAACGGTCGCAGGCCCTGATGTGACGACCGCGGAAGAAATCCGAAAAGCGTACCCGGACGTCATCCTCATTGCGGTGCATACAACACAGGTGAAGAGTACTGAGGAGGCGCGGCGTCTCTTTTCTGTCTGCGACCTGGTCTTTGCCTGTGCATCAAAGTTTATCCGCGAGGCAGCTGCAGAGTCTGCCTGTGTACAGGC